>JAHJQU010000227.1 GCA_018819005.1 Pseudomonadota bacterium
AGATAAAGCATCTTCAATAATTCTATGTCCTTGATTTTTCCTGCGCAGAAAAGAGCCGTTTCTTCGTCGTTGATATCCCTTCTTGTCGCAGTTTTAATCAGTAAAAGATGCTCTTCGGCAAGGAAGGTTATAGTCTCGATTTTCTCCTGTTTGAATCCCATCCTTGAAAGAATCCGTTTTACAATTCTTGCACCGCGTTTCGAATGACCTCCGCCAGGTTCACCTTTACCGATATCATGAAGAAGCGCGGCCCAAAGAAGGGCTTTCCGGTTTCTGAGTTCCTGATATAAATTGCCGCATAACCAGTCGCCTGTTGCATCATCTTCGGTTCCAAAACTTTTAATAGTCCTGATCGTTCGGAGGGAATGCCTGTCGACAGGATATAGATGATACTCATCGAACTGAATTCTGTTGACTATTCCCTTTATCTCAGGGATGAACCGCTCAAGAAATCCCGTATTTAACATCTCATTAAGCACATTGAATGATGGAGACAGTGAAACCAGAATTTTTTCAAAAGCCCTGACCGCAGAAGCTGAAGCCCTGAAAGCGTCATCTACAAGATATTCGAATTCTCTTATAAGTCTTTTCCCTTCGGCGCTTATCGGAATATTCAGATTGGCGCTTTCTTCAAATATCTTTATTAAAAGCTCCGGTTGTCCTAAAATCTTTTCTGAAGATACAAAATTTAGCGAGCCTCTTTTTGTAATTTCGAGCCCATCAATTTTAGTATGTTTTCCCGTTTTTCTTTTTCGAGTCTGTTTCTTGTCATAGCCAAGTTCATAAAGAAACATAAGGAGCTGCTGTTTTACAAACTCCAGCCTGCCATGAAGTTCTCCCAAAAACATTTCAACCGGCTTATGACCGTTTTCGCTGATGAACTTCATATCCTTTGCAAGTTTTGGTTGATATTCGAAATAGAGCTGATCGCATTTCCTGCCGGTTAAATAGTGCAGCCTGTTTCTTATCTGCCATATAAACGAAAGAGATTCTGAAAGTTTCATAAATTCATCATGCGAAAAATAACCATAATATTCGAGATCCCGCGGGGTTTTCATATCCGACAGGATTCGGGCTATCCAAAGCATGGTATGATAATCTCTCAAACCACCCTGCCCTTCCTTTATATTAGGTTCAAGCATGTAGGCTGAATCTCCAAAACGGAGATGCCGTGAAGTATTGCTTTCAACCAGCCAGTTGATTATACAATCCGAACTTTTCAAAAGGATCTTCCTGTGGAGCTGCTCCGCCAGCTCCGAATACAGAAGCGACATTCCACATATGAACCTTGCATCCAGAAGTGATGTGAGTACCTGGTAATCAGACCCGGCAATATTGATACAATCTTTCAAGGAACGGGTTGCATGGCCCACATCAAGACCTATATCCCACATGGGATAAACAACTTCTTTTATAAGCTGCTCTGTGTTTCCGGGAACCCTGTCCCTGAAAAGAAAAAGGAGATCGACATCGGAATGAATGCACTGCTCCTGACGGCCATATCCGCCAAGAGCAATAATGGAAAAAGGATTCCTGTCAATAGCCATTCCCGGGCCTATTATGCTTTTTTCAAAGCCCTCGAAAAAATAATCGTCAAGAAGTCTTGCATGCCTTTCAAAAAACAGGGGAGTATTATCTTTGAGGAATTCCCCAAAAAGCATCTCCCTTTTCTGCTTCAATATCTTTGAAGCATTTTCATATTTAATATTTTGCATGTTTTCTTCGGTTTTCATAGTCAAGGATTATTGGCTGTTTTTATATTCAGCAATATATGTGCCAATGCATATCAATTTTATATATGCAATTAATACAAATGATTGAGAGATAGAATCGCCTTACTATATTTTCGTTGTAATAACAAGAATGTAATTAATTATTACAAATTTGTAAATCAATATGAATTGAACACGGGAATTATTATGTTATCAGGGTGGGATTATTATTCCATAAAAAAACGCGGCAAACCGGAACATATTTCTTGCAATTACTATGAATTATAACAGGTGCGAAGAGGTGCCTGTTTCTTTATCAGGGGTATTTGGTTATTAAGGTATCCCAGATTTTTGTTACCTTATCCTGAAGTTCTTTGAACCTGCCATCTTCAATTCGGGCGGGTTTTTCCTGGAGACTCAGCCTGTGAGCAGTCAAACGATAAGTCAGATAAGCTTCTTTTAAAAAGTGGGCGGTATAATCATCAATTATTTTTGTCTCTGCAAGAGTTTGAAGAATTCTGACATTGTCTGTCCATTTAGTTAACTCAATGTGTTCGCTCGATTTTAAAAGCACGAGGTATTGAACAAGAAATTCAATATCAACTATCCCTCCGGTATCCTGCTTAAGATCAAAGACCCCTTTTTCAGGTTTTAAATGCTCTTTTCTCATTCTATCTCGCATGGTTATAACTTCATCCCGGAGTTTTTCTTTATCTCTGTGGCGGGCAAGCGCCTCCTTCCGGATTTGCTGAAACCTTTCGGCAAGAATACTGTCTCCGCATACAGGCCTCGCCCTGACAATCGCCTGGTGCTCCCAGGTCCATGCTTCACTCAAAAGGTAATCTTTGCACCCTTCAATATGGCTGACAAGAAGGCCGGAAACGCCGCTTGGCCGCAGCCTCATATCCGTCTCATAAATCATGCCGGCACGTGTATACGAAGTCAGTGTATGCACAACCCTCTGCCCGAGCCTGGCAAAAAACTGTGAGTTTTCTATCAACCGGGCGCCATCGATGGTATGGCCGTCTGCTCCGGCATGGAGAAATACAAGATCAAGATCAGAATCATACCCGAGCTCAAGCCCTCCGAGTTTTCCATATGCAATTACCGCAAAACCCTTTTCACATTTTCTTCCATCCAGAAAGCAACGCGGGCTCCCGTGCTTTTTAACAAGATGCCTCCATGAAAGCTCAAGCACCTTGTCAATTATAACTTCTGCTATGTATGAAAGATGATCGCTCACTTTCATGAGAGGCAGGCTGCCGGTGATATCCGCAGCAGCAACACGAAGGGTATTAATCTGTTTGAATATACACAAATCCTCAATTTGATACTCGAGATCCTGTGAGGGGATCATTTCAAGCCGTTTTTCAACTTCATCAGCAAGCTGCGGTTTTTGAGGAGGAACAAGAAGAGTCCTTGTATCAAGCAGTTCATCAAGAAGAACCGGATGCTGAGCGAGAAAAGAGGTAATCCATGAGCTTGAGGCAGCCAGCCTGACCAGATGTTTCATGGCCATCTTGCTTTCCAGCAAAAGGGATAGATAGCAGGTACGTCTTTGAATAGCTTTCAGAAGGTCTGTAATCCTGTTTAAGACAATAAACGGCTCTCCTGATATTCCGGTTTCTCTCAACAAAGAAGGCATCAGTCTGTCCAGTTTCTGCCGTCCGCTGCCGGTAAGGGCTCTTGTTGAAGGATCGTTCCGAAAATGTTTCAGCAGGCTGACTACCTCATCAGGACGCTCAAAGCCTGCGGATATAAGAATTTTTTTATTCTGCTCCTCCCTGTTAAGGGATTGCCAGACATCATATAATTCATTTTCAATTTTATCTTCTTCGTTCCCGGAACTGTTTTCTTTGGTTTCAAGAAGGTTGATGAAATGGGCTTGCACCCCGATCCTGTGTTTGCCGAGCTCTGTTTTAAACAGTTCCCATTCTGCAAATCCCATAGCCGCAGCAAGGCATGCCCTTGCTGCAGGATCTTCCGGAAGTTCGTGTGTTTGCTGATCCGAAAATTCCTGAAGGCGGTTTTCAACCATACGGAGAAACAGATAAGCCTGCTCAAGCTCATTGCAGGTATTTTCGGGAATATAATTCTTTCCTGAAAGAATCCTTAATACCTTTACAACATTGCGCTCCTGAAGAACCGGGACGACACCTCCCCGTATAAGCTGAAATATCTGGGCAAAAAACTCTATCTCACGGATCCCGCCCGGTCCGAGCTTTATATTCTCTTTCATCTCCTTCTGCATTACCTGAAGGGCAATTTTTTTCTTCATATCCCTAAGGGACTCTATCGCACCGAAATCAAGATATCTCCGGTAAACAAAAGGCTTGAGCCTTTCCAGGAGCTTTTCTCCGGCAGTCTTATCTCCGGCAACTATCCTGGCCTTTATCAGAGCGTACCGTTCCCATTCCCGCCCCTGATTCTGGTAATAGTCTTCCATGCTGTCAAAGTTCATAACAAGAGGTCCGCTCTCCCCGTAAGGGCGAAGGCGAAGATCGACACGAAAAACCATTCCGTCTGAAACCGTAGATCCTATGATACTAATAAACCGGCGGGAAAGTCGGACAAAAAACTCATCATTGCTGATCGTTTTTTTACCTCCTTTCGTTTCGCCTGCTTCAGAATAAGCAAAAACAAGATCAACATCAGAAGAAAAATTCAGTTCAAAAGCTCCCAGTTTACCCATGCCGATAACGACAAGCTTCTGGGGTTCCCCGTCCGGGTTTGCGGGGACTCCAAACTCATCTTTCATAAATTCATACAGCCAGGAAAGAGCAGAATCAATGCAGGCATCAGCAAAAGCTGAAAGATCTTTAACTGTTTCAGCAAGGCCGGCAAGCCCGGCAAGGTCACGCCAGGCTATTCTGATCATCTCCCGGGAACGGAATATTCTTAGTTCCCTTCCGACCTCCTCCTCATTTTTTAAGTCCGAAAAGAGCTGCTTTGTTTTTTTTACATATTCATCATCAGTGTACGATCTTTTTAGATCTCCTGTCTCTAACATATCGGAAATCACGCCCGGATTCCTTATGCAGCTTTTTGCAATAAAATCACTTAATACAAATACGGTTTTCAGTTCCAAAAGAAAATCCGGATCGAGTTTGAGATCAATTCCGGTTTCTTTGAGGGCGGCATGAAATGAATCGAGTTTGTTCTTTTGGAGCGGCAGAAGGACTTTTGGAATGTCAGGAAGAGGCATGAGTGCCTTTTTTATATTTTTATTGAATTAGGTATTCGTAAAAATTCATCCGTTCTTGATCTTTCTCCCAATTACCTGAAAGAAAGGGTCTCAAGGTTCGATGTCTCTGACAAAGTTCTTACAGGTTTTCTTTTCACTGGAATCCTTGAACCCTGGAACCCTTGAATCCCCGCAGGATAACTATTTAGCCGGTTTAATATATCCCCATTCCACAAGGCGCTGATAAGAATGGGTAGCCTGCTCTCCATTTTTAACTATTTGAAGGTACCTGTTATACTCGAAGGCCGACTCTTTTATATGCTTCATTTGTTCCTGGCAATACCCTTTATAAAATATCGTATTTGGATTATCAGGAAGAACTTTTTCATAGTTATTGAATTCTTCATAAGCCGCATCGAAATCCTTTTTTTTCATCTTTGCAAAACCGGAAAATTGATGTGCCTGCGCTTCTCCAGGGTAGACTTGTTTGGCTGTTTCCGCATACCTCAAGGCTTCGCCATATTTTTCCTGTATCAAAAGACACTTTGACATCAATACCAGTCCAGCATAATCATTGGGCGCAATAGAAAGAGCCTTTTGGAAATGGCCTTCGGCAATGTTATATTTCTGTTTTGCCATTTCAGAATCGCCACTTTGCAATTCATCAATAGCTGCTTTAACAGATCTTAGTTTTGCCGTATTATCCATATAACGTTCCCTGTACAGCGGAAGTTTTCTTGAAGATTCATTCAGCCTGCTTACATTTGAAACCGCTGTATTATACCGCTCATCGCTCATCGGATGGGTAGAAAACATAAGCTCAATTGATCCGGGCTTGTTTTTTGACATTTTCCTTAACATATCCATAAGGCCGATAAAACCATCCGGGCCATAACCGGCTTTAATCATATATTCCATTCCAAGGGCGTCTGCTTCGCGTTCGTTGTCTCTGCTGTATGAAGCAAGCAGCATTCCCGACCCGACCATCCCCAGGCTTTCAGCTATCTTCCCGTATGTTTGGTTTTTAGCACCTGCAAATACCGCGATACCGCCGACTAAAGCCGAAGTTAATAGACCTTTTGACATCTGCTCGGCTGTATGCCTCGCATTCACATGTCCAAGCTCATGCCCGAGAAGAGCGGAAAGCTCGGCTTCATTATTCAGGTTAACAAGAATCCCCCTTGTCACGGCAATGCTTCCGCCCGGGAAAGCATAGGCATTAACATATGCGGCATTAACGCACTGGAATGAATAAGGCATACCGGGGCGGTGCGTTAATGAGGCAATCTTTTTTCCGGTCTGATTTATATAGCTGTTTAAACTCTTATCCTGAATAATTCCATAATCGGCAGAAAACTGGTGGGGCGAATTCTTCCTGTCAATCTGCACTTCGGAATCTTCTGAAACAAGCATAATCTGAGATTGACCGGTAACAGGATTTATTGAACATCCAGTTAAAAAACCGGCAGCTGAAACAGAGAAAAGCCATAAAAAATCACGCCGGGTCAGTCCCCGAATGTTAATAAAATTTAAATATTTTTTTCCCATTTCCCCTCCAAAGGAAAGAATTGTTGCAGTGACCAAAGACAGGATTGACGAAACATTGAAAGTTTCATATAAATAATAGGAAAGAGGACCCTTTGTGTCAACCATCATCTTTGTCGTACGTTTTTGTTGGCAACCGTTTCTTTTTGTTTAAACCCCAATAAGGATAACCCTATGAAACTCGTTCCGGAAAAAGATTCCATGGGAACAGTTCTTGTGCCGGAAAACGCCTATTTTGGCCCGCAAACCCAAAGAGCCATAGAAAATTTCCCCATAAGCGGTCTGGCCCTTCCCTTACCTTTTATATATTCCCTTGCGCTTGTAAAAAAATACTCTGCAACGGTTAACCACGAACTTGGCCTGTTAAGCGATCAATTATCAAAAGCCATTATTCAGGCTGCAGATGAAGTAACAGAAGGAAAATTCGATAACCAGTTTGTGATAGACGTCTTCCAGACAGGTTCCGGAACTTCTACCAATATGAATATGAACGAAGTTATATCATCAAGGGCAAATGAGATAATCACAGGCAGGAAAGGAGGAAAAACCCCGGTTCACCCGAATGATCATGTTAATCTTGGCCAGTCAAGCAATGATGTGATACCTTCTGTTATACATATTTCAGCCTCAATCCTCATAAAAGAGCTACTGATTCCTTCTCTTGATTCACTTTTAAAGGCTCTTTCAGATAAGGCAAACGAATTCAGGAATATAAATAAACCGGGAAGAACCCACCTGCAGGATGCAGTTCCGGTTACCCTTGGACAGGAGTTCTCGGGATATGCAAGACAGATTGAGCTCGGCATATCAAGAATAAGCGCATCTCAGGAAAACCTTTATGAGCTTGCTCTTGGCGGAACAGCCGTGGGAACTGGATTAAACACACATCCTGAGTTTGCGCAAAAAGTAATAGCTCTGATAGCAGAAAAAACAGGTATTCCCTTTAAGGAGGCAAAAAATCACTTCTCAGCACAGGCAGCCCAGGATGCATGCATGGAAACAAGCGGGATATTGAAGACTATAGCGGTAAGCCTTATGAAGATAGCAAATGACATAAGGTGGCTTTCATCAGGCCCGAGATGCGGAATCGGTGAAATTAATATTCCTTCACTTCAACCCGGTTCATCCATAATGCCGGGAAAAGTCAACCCGGTTATTCCTGAAGCAGTTCTTCAGGTTGCAGCACAGGTAATCGGCAATGACACAACTATTATGCTTGGAGCCCAGTCCGGCAATTTCGAACTTAACGTCATGCTCCCTCTGATAGCCTACAATCTTCTTCAGTCGGTCACACTTCTTGCCCGGGCGACAGAAGTCTTTGCAAATAAGTGCATCTCCGGTATTTCCGCAAATGCCTTAAAATGTCATTCAAACATCGAAAAAAGTATTGCTCTTGCGACTTTTCTTGTTCCTTATACAGGTTATGATAAAGCTGCGTCTCTTGCGAAAAGAGCCTATGAAACAGGAAAGACTGTAAGAGAGATTGCTCTTGAAGAAAAATTGTTGCCCGAAGAAACATTAACCAGACTTTTAACAGTTTTGTAAAAAACCGAATTTCAGACGGCAAAGTAAAAAATTCATTATGCAAGGCGCACGAATCTTGAGGAATGAAGCGTACCGACGGGTACGCTGCAATGACGAAAGATGAAGTGCAACACAGCAGAATGACTTTTTACAAAGCCGTCACTTTTAACATAAATGAAAAACCGGAGGTGAACTATGGAAAAGAAACGCTACACAATCAAAACAGCTTGCCCGCAGTGCGGATGTACCAGCTTAACAGTGTTATCGCCCGAAGAGATCAGGGAAAAGTACGGCGATGTTCCCAACATCGATATGGAATGCAGCGCATGTGTGCTTAAATATTCAACCGATATGGAAAAAGCATGCCCCGAGTGGGACAAGGAATGCAAAATGAAATAATGCCGGCAATTTCTGGACGGAAACTAATTAACTGTTGACAACACAGGTCCAATAATTCAGAATTCTTTAAGGGTTGGTGACTTTTGGTAACGCAGATTGATAATTATTTCGATTGGTTAAAATATAAAGTGGCGCAAAGAAAGGATTAAGCAGACGATGAGTTACGACTTCAATGCGGACGACATTTTTGAAATGGCAGAACAGCTCGAAAGAAACGGCGCAAAATTTTACAGAAATGCAGCGGAGAGCGTTTCAGATCCTGCTTCAAAGGCATTCCTGCTTGAACTTGCAGGAATGGAAGATGAACATCTGAAGACTTTTCATGAACTGAGAGCAACTCTTACCGGAAATGAAAACTCACCCACGGTATTCGACCCACAGGATGAAGCCGTCCTTTATCTGAAAGCACTGGCAGATACGAGGGTCTTTTTTGAAAAAAAAATGACTGAAATATCTATGAAAGAAATTCTCAAGTCTGCCATAGAAGCCGAAAAAGATTCTATCGTTTTTTACATAGGAATGAAGGATGCCGTACCGGAAAAATCCGGCAGGGATAAAATCGAAGCAATTATTAAAGAAGAAATGGGGCATATCAGAATATTAAGTTCCCGTCTGACAGGGCTAAAATAGCAATGTGCCGCCGGTTGAAGCCGGCGGCACACATAAGCCTGAATCCCGGCCCGGCCTCCTGTCGGATTTCATTCCCCGCTCTTGCCGTGTTCTCCGACGTGCATAAGTCCTGAGCGGTCAACAAGCTTTATCTTTCGCCCTGAAACTTCTATCAATTTCATATCTGTCATTTTCGCGAAAATGCGCGACAAGGTCTCAGGAATAGTTCCAAGAAGGCTTGCAAGCTGACTTTTTGATATATCTAATGTGACAGAATCTTCTTTCCCCTGCTCATCGGCAAGGTATAATAAATATGATGCAAGGCGACCCGGAACTTCTTTTAAGGAAAGATTTTCGATCTGGACAGTAAATTGCCTGAGTCTCATGGAAAGAACAGCAAGCATACTTAAAGAAAGGGCTGGATTCCCTGTAATAAGATCCACAAAATCCGCCCTCGGAAAAAACAGAAGATGACTTCCTGCAATAGCTTCTGCGTTAGCCGGAAATGGCTGACCCGTAAAAACAGGAACTTCACCAAAAGGTTCTCCAATACCGAAAATATGAAGAATCTGTTCCTTTCCTTCTGAAGATACCTTGTAGATTTTGACAAGTCCTTCTGCAACCACATAAAAGCCGTTGCCCGGATCACCCTCTGAAAAGATGGTTTCACCCTTGTTGAAGCGCTTGCTTAATGCAATTTTTTTTATCTCATTGAGCTGATCATCGGAAAGGCCGTCAAAAAGCGGGACCGTTGAAACTATTTCAAAAATGTTTTTCATATTTTCCTCTTTTTGAAAATATATTCTCTTTTTCTTGACATAAGTCAAGGCAAAGAGATTTCAAACGGTATATTTTAATCTCAAAAATCGGTAACTATTCAGCCACAGATTCACACAGATGAACGCGGATAGATTTAAATACAAAGAAATATCAGTGGTGATCAGCGTAGATCGGTGGCTGAGTGGTTATAAAAAAACAAAAAAAGGAGAATAAATCATGTTTTGTTATCAGTGTGAACAGACGTCAAAAGGTGAAGGATGTTCCAAAATAGGCGTATGCGGGAAAAGTTCGGAAGTTGCTGCTCTGCAGGATCTTCTCATTTACGCGGTAAGAGGATTGTCTCTGTATGCTCTTGAGGGATACAAGGCCGGAATAAAAGATAAAGAAATCGACAGGTTTGCCTGCGAGGCAATTTTTTCCACTTTAACAAACGTGGATTTCGACCCCGCAAGGCTACATAAGCTTATTGACCAGTGTGTCGGTTTTCGTGATTCACTTAAGGAAAAGCTCTCAAAAGCCGGAATCAAAACAGCATATACCGAAGGCCCGGCCCTCTTTATTTCTGAAAAAACCATCGAAGGCCTGATTTCACAGGGCGAAAAGGTTGGTGTAAAGAGCAATCCTGACACAAATCCTGACATCTTATCCCTGCAACAGATTTTAACATACGGAGTGAAAGGCGTTGCGGCCTACGCCGACCATGCATTGATTTTAGGCAGGTCGGATGAAAAAATATATAAATTCATATACGAAGCAATGGCCGCCGGGTTGGATAAAAATTTAGGGGCGGACGAGCTTGTGGGTCTTGTTTTAAAATGCGGTGAAGTAAACCTGTGGGCTATGGAGATACTTGATTCTGCCAACACAGACGCATACGGCCACCCTGTTCCCACAAAAGTTCCTCTTTATGCAAAGAAAGGGAAAGCCATTCTTGTTTCAGGGCATGACTTGAAAGACCTTGAAGAAATACTGAAACAGACCGAGGGAAAAGGTATAAACGTTTATACTCACGGTGAAATGCTTCCGGCCCATGGCTATCCAGGCCTTAAAAAGTATTCGCATTTTTACGGTCATTACGGAACTGCATGGCAGAACCAGGCCAGAGAATTTGCCGAGTTTCCCGGCGCAATACTTATGACGACAAACTGCATTCAGAAACCGAAAGATTCCTACAGGGATAATATCTTCACTACCGGCCTTGTCGGCTGGCCGGATATAAATCACATCGCAGACAAGAATTTTTCACCGGTAATCAGCAAGTCTCTCTCCCTGCCGGGTTTTGAAAAAGATACCGCCGGCAAAACAGTCATGGTCGGATTTGCCCGTAATGCAGTTATGGGAGTGGCGGGTCAGGTTGTTGAGGCTGTCAAGGGCAAGGCTATCAGGCACTTCTTCCTGGTTGCCGGATGCGACGGAGCAAAGCCCGGACGCAATTACTACACAGAGTTTGTTGAAAAAGTTCCAAAAGATTGCGTTGTTTTGACTCTTGCATGCGGGAAATTCCGCTTCTTTGACATGGACCTGGGTGATATCGGCGGAATACCGCGGCTTCTTGATGTTGGCCAGTGTAACGATGCCTATTCTGCCATACAAATTGCCGTAGCTTTGTCAAAAGCCTTCAATTGCGGGGTAAATGATCTTCCTCTTTCGATGATCCTGTCATGGTATGAGCAGAAGGCTGTTGCAATTTTACTGACCCTTCTTTACCTCGGAATAAAAGATATCAGGCTTGGACCTAGTCTTCCGGCTTTTATCACGCCGAACGTGCTGAATGTTCTGGTTGATAAATTTAACATCATGCCGATTAAGACACCTGATGAGGACTTAAAGGCCATATTGACGGCTTCGTAAAAAGTCATTCTGCTGTGTTGCGCTTCATCTTTCGTCATTGCAGCGTACTTTTATGTACGCTTCATTCCTCAAGATTTGCGTGCCTTGCATAATAGGCTTTTTACTTTGCCGTCGGAGTTCCGACGTTTTATGAGTTAATCAAGTTTTGTATGTGGAGGGTACTATGAAATGCCCCGGACAGGACAGTCGGTACTGGAAGCAGGAAGCCATCTTTGATGTAAATTGCCCGAAATGCGGCAGCAAAGTCGAGTTTTTCAAAGATGATACGGCGCGCAAATGCAATAATTGCGGATACAGATTCATAAATCCGAATATGGATTTCGGGTGTGCATCTTACTGCGAATATGCCGAACAATGCCTCGGAACCCTTCCCGAAGAGCTTCTCGCCAAAAAAGAAGACTTATTGAAGGACAGGGTGGCTGTCGAAATGAAAAGGTATTTCAAGTCCGATTTCAGGCGTATCGGCCATGCTTCAAAGGTTGCCCGATACGCCGAACGGATAGGAAAATTGGAAGGAGGCAATCTTGCCGTAATTCTGGCGGCCGCTTATCTTCATGATATAGGAATAGTAGAAGCGGAAAGGAAATACAGCAGTACGGCTCCGAAATACCAGGAAGAAGAAGGACCTCCGATTGCTAGGGCAATACTTATAAAACTCGGTGCTAAGGAGAAACTGATAGATGAGGTATGTGACATCGTAAGCCATCACCACCATCCGGGACCTGATGACAATATAAATTTTAAAGTGGTTTATGATTCCGATATGATAGTCAACATTGAAGAGAACATAAAAGACAACCCAATTGATCAAGATAAAACAGCTGAAATTATTGATAAATCATTTTTAACCGAAACCGGCAAAATTGTCGCGAGAGAGGTTCTTTTAAAGAGGATATAATATGAAAGTAAAACGAAAAATAATAGAGATAGATGATGAACTTTGTGACGGCTGCGGGCAGTGCGTGACGTCGTGCGCTGAAGGCGCGCTTCAAATTATTGACGGGAAAGCAATAGTTGTTTCCGATAACTTCTGCGACGGGCTTGGAGCCTGTATCGGGGAATGCCCCACCGGAGCACTGAAAATAACCGAGCGCGAAGCTGATGAGTTTGATGTTGAGGCGGTTGAAAAGCACCTCCATGATAAGCAAAAAAAAGAGGCGGTGACAGAGCCTGCGTCACCATGCGGATGCCAGTCGGCCGGAGTGCAGCTTTTTACCTGTAAGGATGCCAACAAGCCTTCTTTTATCGGAGAAGCAGGCGATTCAGCCCTTTCCCACTGGCCGATTCAGATAAAACTCGTTCCCGCAAACGCTCCTTTTTTGAAGGGTGCCGATCTTTTGGTTTTGGCGGACTGCGTCCCCGTTACCTTTCCGACTCTGCACAGGGACTTTTTGAAAGGGAAAGCCGTCATGATGGGGTGCCCCAAATTCGATGACGTTCAGGAATATATAGACAAATTTGCAGATGTTTTTACAAAGGCCGGTATAAAAAGCGTGACAACAGTAATAATGGAGGTTCCATGCTGTTCGGGCCTTCCCATTATAGTGAAAAAAGGAATGGAAAAATCGGGTGTTAATATTCCGATGGAAACGGTTGTGATAAGCACAAAAGGAAAGATAATTAGTAAACCAGGATTCAAGGGGTCAAGGGTTAAGGGGGTCAACTAATCTTTGCCCTCTTTTCCGGGAAAATCCTTATAAAC
>JAHJQU010000228.1 GCA_018819005.1 Pseudomonadota bacterium
CTTCCCGGTTGTATTGTTGCTCCGGTAATTCCGGGAATAACGACTTCGAGTGATTCTCCATCTGCAGTAAACTCCTCGATTAGATCAAATGGAAATTCCTGTCCGCCTAATGTCGACTGTAATTTAACTGATTTCAAGCTCCTCTCGCTAATACACTGAAGATTGGAATTCGAAAATAGTACAGAATTATGTCGTCGATATCATAATTATTGAGGAAAGGGCAATAATGATTACGGATTGAACCGAAACAGCAGAGGGTTCACCCGCTGTTTCTATTCAAATAAAAGAGGGTCGGCCAGTATACCGGCTAACCCTCTTTAAAGTATTGAATTTTTAAGGTGCCGAGGGGCGGAATTGAACCGTCGACACGCGGATTTTCAGTCCGCTGCTCTACCGACTGAGCTACCTCGGCCTGTTGAGACCATTGCATAACACCCCCTTTTGCCCGATTACTATAAAGATTCGGTTTCCGGTCTCTGGTTTGTTGTTTCTGGTTTTTCTCTTTTAACCAGGAACTCCGCCTGAGGCGGACAGGCATTTAACTTTAAACCAAAAACCTAAGTCTTTGTTATCGCCTTCCTTGTACTTGGTCAAAATTGGATGTTTTTCAAAGGGCTCATGTTAAAAATCAGGAGTCCTATTTATTTTAACCCCTCATTCTTGTCAAGGTTTTTTTGTCCCATATCCCCGAAAAGAAATTGCATCAGGGCGCATGCGCAGATGGTAGCTGTCTCTGCTTTAAGGATACGGGGACCGATGCTGACCGTTATAAATCCGCGCTCTTTTGCCTTTTCAATTTCATTAACCGAAAAGCCTCCTTCGGGACCGAACATTACAAGAATTTTTTTCAAATCATCGTGATCGGCAGCAAGGCTCTTCGGATCAAGAAGGTTTTTTTCATTTTCCCAGAACACTATTTTAAGATCGAAATCCTTTTCTATCGCTATAACATCTTCAAAAGGAACAGTTTTTCCTATTCCGGTGATTTTAACGCGTTTGCATTGTTTTGCTGCCTCTTTTGCGATTTTCTCCCATCTTTTTTCACGTGCATATAGGCGTTTATCATCAGGTCTCGGGATTGACCTCTCTGAAATAAACGGTATCCATT
The DNA here is from genome assembly GCA_018819005.1 of Pseudomonadota bacterium. Taxonomy (GTDB): domain Bacteria; phylum Desulfobacterota; class Desulfobacteria; order Desulfobacterales; family RPRI01; genus RPRI01. Next base: position 1,109 of record JAHJQU010000228.1, read on the forward strand.
TTGTAACTCCAAGCTCGGTAAGCTGACGGACAAGATCATCCATCTTCTTTTCCTTAAGGAAAGACTGGCCTACAACAAGCTCAAGAACAGACTCGACAGCCGGGCTGCTGGACCCGATGACTGAAAACTCAACTTTTCCGGAATAAATGGCGACTATCCGGGCTTCATACTGTTTCCCTGTCCCGTCAAAAAGACCTATCCTGTCTTCCGGTTTCAGGCGGAGAACATTTATTATATGTCTCGCATCGGTGCCTCTTAAAGCCGGCACCTGACAGGCAAGTTCGGATTGGTCAACAAAAAAATGTCTCATGTTTCCTTTTTATATTTTTAACAAGCTTACTGCAAATAAATAATAAGGATCCAAGGGGTCAAGGGTTCCAGGATTCAAGTGCAAGGCGCAACGCTGTCCGCCGCGGTGTAAACTTTTTAAGAGGTTGTCAGCAAAGAGGTAAACAGCTTGACACCCATAGCCGCATATGATAGTTTCCCAAGTAATTGTTGGGACTTGTTTCGCTTTCACCTTTTTTCTAAGTGCCATTATTAAAAAAGGGGGATCATTATGGACGAAAAAGACAAACCCGTTAATAATTATCCGGATAAAGATCCTGTTGGTGATCCGGAGTTGATTAATCTTATGGATGAAATGAAAAGCGCATCGGATAAAGAGGAAGAAATCATCGAGCTTACAGATGTAGTTGATGACCCTGAGATTCAGGAATCGGACATTATTATAAAAGATCTTGATGATGATACGGAGATAGACAATTTTCAAAAAGATGATTTTGCTGCCTCACTGGGTCTCAAAATAGAGGATGGGATTGTTATTTCCGGAGATATTTCCGAAACCGTTGATCCGGATTCCAGCCAGGGAAAATCAGAAATAATATCGGTATCGGCAAAACAGCTTGAAGAAGCTATCGAACGGGTGGTTCAGAAGATGCTCGGAGAGAAAATTGACGGCATACTTTATAAGGTGATCGAAAGGGCTGTTTCACAGGAGATAATAAGGTTAAAGAATATTATTCATGTTAATGAAGAAGATATCGACTGATAATTTTCTTTTACCGGGGACATATCCCTGGAACAGTCCAATAAATTTGTTTCAATAAGACCGGGGATTATTATAATCCCCTTTTTTTATTAACAGCACGGTTATCATAGTGAACGATATAAGTTTTTATACATTTGTCTCACCCTCCCCTTCAGCCCCTCACATCAAGGGGGGAATA
>JAHJQU010000229.1 GCA_018819005.1 Pseudomonadota bacterium
AATGACAGAGTTATTCATTCCTTCATGGTATGTCCTTCACACCAGAAGCAGGTTTGAAAATGTTGTGTATGAGGGATTAACAAAAAAATCGATAGAAGCTTTTTTACCGAAAGCGCTGGTGAGAAGCAAGCGTCTTGACAGAAAAGCCATGATAAGGGTGCCCCTTTTCCCGGGATACGTTTTTGTGAAATCGGATCTCACCCCGTCAAACCAGATAGAGATTGTTAAAACCGTTGGCGCTGTTCGTCTTGTCGGAACAAGGAACGGACCGGTTCCGGTCTCAGCCGAAACGGTAGAATCGCTCAAAATCATAGTATCGGGTGATAATAAAGTATTAACCGGAACCGATTTCAAGAAAGGAGACAGGGTCGCTGTAATATCAGGCCCGCTTGAGGGAGTTATCGGAACATTTGTCAGATACAGAGGAATCGGACGCGTAATAGTCAGCATTGATGCCCTTTCCCAGTTCGCTTCAGTTGAAGTGGATGAGGAAGATGTTGAGATTCTGACACGATAATTATCATAACTGCTTGACTTACTATAAACTTTTATTTAAAAGATAGATGGAAAGATTAAGGTAATTTTTTTTCAAGGAGGAAATATGAATAAACTGGAGTTAATTTCGGCCCTCAAAAATGAAGCGGATATATCAAAAGCAGAAGCAGCCAAGGTTGTTCAGATCTTTTTTGATTCCATGGCGGACTCTATGGCACTTGAAGACAGAATTGAAATTCGCGGTCTATGCAGTTTTTTTGTAAAAAATTACAAGAGCTATACCGGCAGAAATCCCAAGACCGGCGAAAAGGTTACTATCCGGCCCAAAAAGCTCCCCTTTTTCAAATCAGGGAAAGAGCTTAAAGAACGGGTAGATCGTTAATTTGTGCCTGGTTTCGAATCTATAACTGATCAAAAAAGACCAGTCCGGATATTAACTGCCTTTCTCAGGAAAGGGACCATTCCGCACGCGCTCCTTTTCACAGGTATTGAAGGCGTTGGGAAACAGACTGCGGCAAAAATATTTGCCATGGCATGCAATTGTCTGGGGGAAGGCCCGGAACAACCGCCTGTAAATTCCGGAAAAACAGGCTTGCCTGATAATCATAGAATATCAGAGCCTTGCGATATTTGCAGGTCTTGCAGAAAAATTCTGTCGAACAGCCACCCCGATGTTATCCAGATCAGGCCTTCCGGTTACAGTATCAGGATATCCCAGATTCGTGACCTGTGTGAAATCCTCTCCCTGAAACCCTATGAGGCAAAGGTAAGGGTAGTTATTATATCGGATGCTCAGGCCATGAATGTGGCGGCAGGCAATGCTCTTCTGAAAATACTCGAAGAGCCCCCTGACAGAACAATTCTGATTCTTACCGCCGCAGAAAAAACAGATCTTATTTCAACTGTTTCTTCACGCTGCCAGAACATAAAGTTTAACCCTGTTTCCCGGAAAAAAATTGCTCAAATACTGTCTGAAAGAAAAGGAGTTGACCCGGTTGACGCGGACATTTTTGCAGGTATGTCCAACGGGAGTTTATCCGGAGCATTCAATATCAGCGGCAAACTGCTGAAAAAAAGGGATTGGCTTATAAGCGAATTGGAATCTTTATCTATAAATGATACGGGAAGATGTCTCGCCTTTGCGGAAAGACTCTCAAAAGACAAAGATGATTTTCTGGACTCTTTAGAGGCAATCGACATCTGGTACAGGGATATGGCTGTTTTCAGACACTCCCCCGGCAAAATTATCTTTATTGATCTTTCAGACAAAATGCGAACCTCTTATAAAAAGCACTCTGAACAAAGCCTTATATCAAAGTTCGAAGAAATCCGAATGGCCCGGCAAGCCATACGGGCAAATGGAAATTTGAGACTGACTGCCGAGACACTTGTTTTAAAGCTTGCACAAATTTGACGGTTTTGGAAAAGGCTAATTTTTCACACGAAGGCACAAAGACACGAAGAAAGGCCTATTAAAAACATTCGGATTTGTCTTTGTGTCCTCCGAAAACGTATTTTAGACACATGCAAGTTTCCAATTCGGAAATCGGCAATTTTGGGCAAGCTCAAGGAAATGAAGGGATTGCGCTTAAGACATACGCATAGTACGTCGCACAAGAAATCCTGCAGATTGACACCGAGATCGCTCAAAATGGCCATTTCCGGATGGAAACTACTTATTAAAGGGGAAAATAGTCCGGCCCTCCGGGCTTCACATCATATATGAAAATTGTGGGCATCAGATTCAAACCGGCAGGGAAAGTTTATGATTTCGACATCGGCGCGTTTGTGCTAATTATTGGAAATCATGTAATCGTCGAGACCGAGCAGGGATTAGGCTTTGGAACTGTCGTTGTTGCGCCTGTCCTCCGCGATAAGCTTCCCGACAAACCACTTAAAAGAGTGATCCGCCTTGCAAATGAAAAGGATTACCAGCAAAAAGAAAAAAATGCGCAAATCGAAAAAAATGCGCAGGCCTTTTGCCTTAAATGCTTAAAAGATCTTGACCTTAAAATGAATCTTTTTTCAGTGGAAAGCTCCTTTGATGCAAGCAAACTCACATTCTATTTTACTGCTGAAGGGCGTATCGATTTCAGACAACTTGTTAAAATGCTTATAAAGGAACTCTCTGTCAGAATTGAAATGAGACAGGTTGGAATACGAAATCAGGCCAAGATGTGCGGAGGACTCGGAAGATGCGGCCGTGAGATCTGCTGCTCCTTGTTCATGGATAAGTTCTGGCCTGTTTCTATCAGAATGGCAAAAGATCAAAGCCTTTCTTTAAACCCGACCAAAATCTCAGGACAATGCGGGAGGCTCATGTGCTGTCTTACGTATGAACATGGAATATATCAGGAAATTCCATGCAAGGATAAATCCATAAGTGAGGATTCTCCTGAAATTTCAGATATTGAAAGAATTCCCGAAGAGGAATATTATGAAAAGGTAATATTTATCAATAATACAACGGATAATGAGTCACACTAAAAGCCCGGCAATGATTCAAATATAAGGAACGGAATGAGCAGCATCTTTTATATTACAACTCCGATTTATTATGTGAACGCAAAACCTCATCTTGGGCATGCATACACCACTATCGTTGCCGATGTAATTTGCCGTTATAACAGGATGCAGAACAAGGATTTCTTTTTTCTTACAGGCACGGATGAACACGGCGACAAAGTCGAGCGCGCGGCAAAAAACGAAGGCCTGAGCCCTCGAATTTATGTTGATAAAATAAGCGGACTATTTAAAGACCTGTGGCCTGAATTGAATATCGAGTATAGTTCATTCATACGGACAACCGACCCTTCACACATAGCAGTTGTTCAGAAAATCTTGCAGAAAATAAATGATTCCGGGGATATTTATTTTTCCGAATATGAAGGGCTTTACTGTTTTGGCTGCGAACGTTTTTATACCGAACGGGAACTGGTAAACGGTAAATGCCCGGATCACGAGACTGAACCCGAAACCATTCGCGAATCAAATTATTTTTTCAGAATGAGCCGTTACCAGGACTGGCTTATTGACCACATCAGGCAAAATCCTGAATTCATAAGGCCTGAACGTTATAAAAATGAGGTGTTATCTTTTTTAAAAGAGCCTCTTGAAGATTTATGTATATCCCGCCCCCGAACACGTCTCGAATGGGGAATTCCTCTTCCGTTTGATGATAAATATGTAACTTATGTATGGTTTGATGCTCTGCTTAACTACGTCTCGGCCCTCGGATATCCGGATGGTGCGCTGTACAAGAAATTCTGGCCGTCTGCGCAGCATGTTATTGCAAAGGACATATTAAAACCACATGGGATATACTGGCCTATAATGCTCAAGGCTGCAGGAATACCGGTTTACAAAAATCTTAATGTTCACGGTTACTGGAATATAGATGAAAGCAAGATGTCAAAGAGTCTCGGTAATGTCGTTGAGCCTCTTTCACTGAAAAACATTTATGGGCTGGACGCTTTCAGATTTTTCCTTATGCGGGAAATGGCCTTTGGCCTTGACTCCAGCTTCAATGAAGAAGCTCTTGTTGCGCGTGTTAATTCAGACCTTGCAAATGATCTTGGAAATCTGTTTTCAAGGGTAATAACAATGGTTCATAAATATTTGGGGGGGGTTGTTCCTGAAATCGATCCTGAAACCGAAGACGAACTCAGGGGTGGCCTGAAACTTCAAGCATCAGTAGTTGTTGAAGAATATGAAAAAGCGATGGAAAATTTCTCCTTTCACAAAGCTTTGATTTCGGTCTGGGAATTTATCAGCCTTATGAATAAGTATGTTGATGTAACTGCTCCATGGGTTCTTGCAAAAAAGAAAACCAGCAGGAAAGAGCTTGAATTCGTCCTATATGATCTTCTTGAAGGATTAAGGGTCGTATCCGGCCTTATTTATCCGGTTATGCCTGATACTGCAAAAACAATGCAGTATCATCTTGGTCAGGATAGTAAAAAACCGTTTTATGATTTAACAAATATTAAAATATGGAACAGCATCAAGGCAGGAACAAGCCTTCCGAAATCAATAACACTTTTCCCGAGAATCGATAAAAAAAAGATGGAATCGTCATTGCCCGAAAAGAAAACAGGAACTATTACGCAGGGTATAAAACCGGAAATAACACTGGAGCTGCTCAGTAAAATTGATCTAAGAGTTGCAACCATATCAAAGGCGGAAGCAATTCCCGGAGCAAAAAAAATTCTAAAGCTTAAAATCGATATCGGGGAAAGCAGAACCATTGTGGCAGGAATCGCTTCAAGCTACGCTCCGGAAGAGCTTGAAGGAAAACAGATTATTGTTGTTGCAAATCTTAAACCCGCAAAGATAATGGGAATTATATCAAACGGGATGCTGCTTGCAGCAACAGATGAAAACGGCTGCGCTGTTGCAACTCTCGATAAAAAAGTTAAACCAGGCACTCCCCTTAGATGAATTGCACGAAATAGACCGGTTATTAACGGCAATATGTTTTTCTTTCCTGAAATATATGGAATATTATCTGAACCTAAATGGAAAAATGTTATAATTGCTATGGAATAATCCCTGCCCGGTACGGATCAACCCGTTTTCCGGGTAAACCCCTTGCCGATATCTCTGGCAAGCCGATGTTCTGGCACGTCTTTACACGAGCGAGTAAATGCCCTGAACTTTCACAGGTCTTCCTTGCAACAGATGACGAGCGTATCGAGTCAGCGGCAAAAGCTCTTGATGTCCCGGTAGTTGTAACCCGCAGTGATCATCCGAGCGGAACCGACAGAGTTCTGGAAGCAGCCACAATTTTAAATTTACCTGAAGATGCCATAGTTGTTAACATACAGGGAGATGAACCGCTCCTTGAGCCTGCAATGCTGACGGAACTGGTCGGCCCTTTCGTATCACCTGATATTGAAGTAACCACTCTGGCAAGAAAGATCGGGCGAAACGAAGCCGGAAACATCAATCAGGTAAAGGTTGTTTTTTCCAAAACCGGGAAAGCCCTTTATTTTTCACGTTTGCCGATTCCATGTTACCGTGACGGTCAGGAAGAGGTGCTTTTCGGACACATAGGTCTTTATGCCTTCAGGATGAACGCATTAAGAAAATTTGTCGCTTTAGGTCAGAGCCGACTTGAAATTGCAGAAAAGCTTGAACAGCTCCGATTGCTTGAAAATGACATTCCCATACATGTTGTTCTTACGGAACATAAAAGTATCGGAGTTGATAAGCCGGAAGACATAAAAACGATATGCAAAATTCTTGATGAAAAAATGTGAGCCAAATTGAAGGATATTTGTGATCTTATGCGCAATTTTGCAATATGTATAAACAGGATTTTAAAATCAAGAGGGTGCGCTGCCATATCCGGCCTTATAAGAGCCGTTTTCAGCAATATCTTTTTTTATCTTTCCGCAAAGGTCTATTTCGGAAAAGACCCGGCCGGCGTTCCATGCAGCTCTTTTATATTTTTCCCATGCCGGAATAACATTCTGTGCTGCGGCCTTGCCGGTATAGTCTCTTTTAAAAAAAAGAAAAAGCCTGCTGCGAAAATCGACATGACATTTATCGAAGAGAGCATAAGGAAAATTGAAGCCCGCTCCTTTGTTCTTTGCATAAAGAATAATTATTCGATTGATGACTACTACCTTTGCGGCAAAAAGGTCGTTGAGACTCTTCTTGAAAATGTCCGGGAATTAAAAAGAGACGGGCAGTTTTTCGGCATATATACCAGTAAAGAACATCAGGAAAAACTTGCATCACTGTCAAAACAGATAAACGGCATAATCGATTCGGAATCAAAGGTCCTTTCAGAGAAAATGGGGCGACTTGAACCTTCAGCCGTTGATGTAATGTCGGATCGGATTGAAAATCTGAAGGATATTTCATGGTCTCTTTCCAGCGAAATCGGGCAAAACATATCAAAGATAAACGAACTTATCGGCGCTTCGGATAGCAGCCCTTCTTTTACAACCGTAACCATATACAAGAACATAAATGCTGTTTTAAACAGCATAGATCGCCTTGAGGTAAGAGGCCGGGATTCCGCAGGCATTTCCCTGATGTTTGTCCTGGGGGATTCAGAATATACAGATTTTGAGAAAATTATAACAAATGAGAACCTTGCCGGTATTTTAAAAGAGCGCTCAGGCACTGATCTTCTTCTAAATAACGGGATAACAATCAGCCGGATAAAAGAGAAAAACGGCAATCCTCTCGTCACCCTTGCCTTTGTTTATAAAGTTGCGGCAGAAATAGGAAGCCTCGGGGACAATATCGCTTTTTTGCGTTCCCAGATAAAAAATGACCGCATACTCAGGATACTTTCCTATTTTCCGAACCACTATCATACTGTTTCATCCCACACCAGATGGGCTTCAGTCGGTGCCATTACGGAGGCAAATTGTCACCCTGTCGACGGCCGGACAACAGGAGGCAGTGGCGGGAAAAACGGCATCATCCATGTATGCTTAAACGGAGACATCGATAATTACCTTGAGCTTAAAAAAGAATATGAAAGCAGCGGCAATCTTATCCACAGGGAAATAACAACGGATACGAAGATAATACCGCTTCAGATTGAAAAATACTTAAACGGGGGCTTTCAGATCGAGGAAGCTTTTCGCCTTGCTGTAAATGATTTTGAAGGATCCCACGCCATATCGATGCACACCGACCTCGATCCGGGCAAGTTTTTTCTTGCCCAGAGGGGAAGCGGTCAGGCAGTCTTTATCGGAATAGGGAAAGATCACTATATACCGGCTTCCGAAGTTTACGGATTAATAGAAGAGACGCAGTATTACCTGAAACTGGAAGGAGAAAAAATAATTGAAGGTAAAAATGGGAGCACCCAGGGACAGATATTCATATTAAGCCAGAAATCGAATGGCGGGATTTCCGGTATAAAAGCGATGTTCTACGACAGCACCCCGGTTCCCCTTGAAGAAAAAGATATTAAATATACGAATATTACTTCAAGGGATATAGATCGCCAGAATTATCCCCATTATTTTCTCAAAGAGATCTCTGAATCTCCATCTTCGGTTGAAAAAACCCTTCAAAACCGCTGGAAGATCAGCCATGACAGCAAAAAACCCTCGGTTTTTCTTTCAGAAAAGGAATTCCCGGAATCCCTTAAAAACGCCTTCCGGGCGAACAGAATTCGCCGGATTTACTTTATCGGCCAGGGGACAGCAGGAGTTGCCGCACTCGTTTGCTCCGATATACTTAACTACTATCTGGATGATCCTTCCATCAATATAAGCTCCCATAAAGCATCTGAACTAAGCGGGTTCAAGATAGACCGGAACGAAAATTCATCCGGCATGTCAGATACCCTTGTTGTGGCAATAAGCCAGTCAGGGACAACAACAGATACAAACCGTGCGGTCGAGATGGTTAAAAAAAGAGGGGCTAACACTATTGCCATCGTTAACCGGAGAGATTCGGATATAACCTTTAAGGTTGACGGCGTTATTTATACCAGCAGTGGACGCGATATCGAAATGTCAGTAGCATCAACAAAAGCCTTTTACTGCCAGATTGTTGCGGGGACCATTCTCAGTCTTTTCATTGCCGGATTATTGGGACGCAAAAACGGGGAGTTCATATCCGAAGAGATAAAAAGCCTCCTCGAGTTGCCTTCACAGATGAGAAAGGTTCTTTTGCTGCGCGATAAGATTGAGGCGTCTGCCAGAAGGCTTGCGGTAACCAAAACATACTGGGCAGCTGTAGGAAGCGGTCCCAACAAGGCATCGTCTGATGAAATACGAATAAAGCTCAGCGAGCTCTGTTACAAGACAATCTCCTCTGATTTCATTGAAGATAAAAAACATATAGACCTCTCATCCGAGCCGCTGATCATCATATGTGCTGCCGGAACGAGGGGCAATGTCATCGGCGATATAATAAAAGATACCGCGATATTCAAAGCACACAAAGCCACGCCGGTTGTTATAGCCGATGAAGGTGAAGAAAGATTTGGTCCGTATGCTGAAGATGTTTTCTTTGTTCCGGTTGTAGGCCAGCACCTCGCCCCGGTATTAAATACGCTTGCAGGCCATATCTGGGGATACTATGCGGCATTATCCATCAATGAAGGTTCAAGATTCATGTATAATTTCAGGGAGGAAATTGAAAACGCCATTGATGACCACCACAAAAAAGGAGTTGATATTTATGAATTCATCCTTGAAAAATCTTTCAGGGAAAAAATAGCCCGGTTCTACAACGAATTCAGACGAAAAAAGAACGAGAACCGTTTTCCGCCGATCATGAGCCTTGATGCTGGTTCAAACCTTATTTTGCTTTGCAAGTATCTTTCCGGCAAGCTGCCGGTATCTGATTTTGAGCTCGATTTCGGTTTAAAGGGAACCGCCCTTAATATGATAAACACCCTTATTAAATCTCTTGGTGAATCTATAAACCAATTGTCCAGGCCAATAGATGCCATAAAGCACCAGGCTAAAACAGTTACTGTTGGAACAAGCCGCATAAGCGAAAAGCTTTACGGAATACTCTTCGATACTCTCAATGCCAATAATCTGAGCCACTCGCAAATTACAAATATGAATATCCTTGTTCTGAAAAACTTGCAGGAGATTGTTTCGGAAATTAGTGGTTCCATTCTTTACAAGATCAGCGGACTGAACCTTCTGGGTGAACTCACGGAAGAAACAAAAATCGAGATAATCAAAAAAGACGGTTCCTTAAAATCGATTCCATCACGCGTTGAAACCGATAATCGTCTTAAAGGAACCAAAAAGATAATCGTTCAGCAGGGTAATGTGTATATCGGAAAAGGGAGAAAAGATGACCGCAGCATAATTATCATTCCGGCAATATCTTCTTCTCCCGGCAGCTCCAATATTATTGATAATCTTCTTTTACTCCATATCTATTTCAGGGAAACCGTGCCGCTTCCGGTAAAGGTAAAAGCCCTGGGCGGAAAGTATGATCATATAAAAAACATTGTTCAGGAAAACAGTGTGGCATGGGAAGACAAACACCTCGATCTGGTAAAAATGGAGGAGCTTTTCGGGGTATCCGCAGAGAAGATAGCTGAATTTATCGTATCAAAAGTGACGGCTTCGTAAAAAGTCATTCTGCTGTGTTGCGCTTCATCTTTCGTCATTGCAGCGTACTTCTATGTACGCTTCATTCCTCAAGATTCGCACGCCTTGCATAATGAACTTTTTACTTTGCCGTCTGAATTATAAATTTTATAAGTCGGTCAAAAGCGGTAACACAGTAAAAAAGCTGAATTTGCTATTTAAGGTCTCTCCGTGCAGGCCGGCCACGGCTTATCATGAACTCAGCTACCGCCTGCCGCAAGTTTCATTTTTAATGCCGCGCCAATGAATGATTTAAAAAGAGGATGGGGATTCATAGGCTGCGACTTGAATTCAGGATGGAATTGACAGCCAAGAAACCATGGGTGGTCTTTTATTTCGACAATTTCGACAAGATCGCCGATAGGAGAAGTCCCGCTGACAATAAGTCCCTTTTCCTCGAGCCTTCCCATAAATTTATTGTTAAATTCATACCTGTGCCTGTGCCGCTCTGAAATTTCCCCCGTATTATAAGCATCATTCGCCAGGGTGCCTTCCTTTAAAAGGCATGGATATGCGCCGAGGCGCATTGTTCCGCCTTTTTCAGAAGTAATATCCCGATTTTGAATTGTCCCGGTTTTTTCATCATACCAGGAGAGCATGAGGTAAATGACAGGAAACGGCGTATTTTCATCAAATTCAGAACTGTGGGCGCCTTCCATTTCCGCCACATTTCGGGCATATTCTATTACTGCTATCTGCATCCCGAGGCATATTCCGAAATATGGAATTTTCTTCTCTCTGGCATATCTTGCAGCGCATATTTTCCCATCGACTCCTCGTGATCCAAATCCTCCCGGAACCAATATGCCGTCAGCGCCAGCAAGAATCTCCCCGCAATTGTTGTTATCAATACTTTCCGAATCCACAAAAAAAAGTTTGACTCTGCATTCATTCGAAAATCCGCCGTGGTAGAGGGCTTCATTAAGACTTTTGTATGATTCTATCAGGTTCGTGTATTTACCCACAATCGCAATCCTGACCGAATATCCGGGAGTTTTAATCCTTCTTACAAGATCCTCCCAGTTATCAAGACGCGGAGCCCTTGTCCATATATTAAGAAGCTCTATAATTTTATCATCGAGACCCTCGTTGTGGAAATTCAAGGGAACTTCATAAATCGACTCGACATCTTTTGCAGTAATTACAGCATCGACGCCAACATTACAAAAAAGGGCTATCTTCCCTTTGATCTCTTTTGACAGGTCCCTGTCTGCTCTGCAAAGAAGTATATCAGGCTGGATACCTATGCTCCTCAATTCCTTAACACTGTGCTGGGTCGGCTTCGTCTTTACCTCTCCGGCAGTTGCAATGTAGGGAACAAGTGTCAGGTGAATATAAATAACATTCTCTTTCCCGACATCGGTTTTAAACTGCCTTATGGCTTCTAAAAAAGGAAGGCTTTCAATATCTCCTATGGTTCCGCCTATCTCCACTATAACAACATCTACATTCTCCGCAACGAGTTTGATGCTTCTTTTGATTTCATCAGTAATATGCGGAATAACCTGAACGGTTCCACCCAGATAATCCCCTCGTCTCTCCTTTGAAATAACCGAATAGTATATTTTACCGGTGGTGAAGTTATTGTCCATTCCCATTTTAACGCTTGTAAAGCGCTCATAGTGCCCGAGATCCAGGTCTGTTTCAGCGCCGTCATCAGTTACAAAAACTTCCCCGTGCTGAAAAGGATTCATTGTGCCCGGATCAACATTTATATATGGATCAAGTTTCTGAATGGTTACTGAAAGACCGCGGCTCTCTAAAAGCGCTCCTATGGATGCGGAAGCAAGACCTTTACCAAGAGAAGATAGAACTCCACCCGTCACAAAAATATACTTCGTATCATTTACCATATAAGCGCCTCAGATACCTGCTCATTTTTTTGTTATGAAAATATGTTTTCAGAATAAATACAAAGAATCCGGAAATCAGCATTCAGACAGGATTAACCGAACTCTATTCCGGATTCTGTCTCCTGACTCCTGACTACTTTCATATAAACCGCTATAGAATCTCTTCTGAAAAGAGAGCTCCTTCTCCGAGCTCTTCTTCAATCCTTATAAGCTGGTTGTATTTTGCCACACGGTCACTTCTTGACATTGACCCGGTTTTAATCTGGCCGCCGTTAATGCCGACAACCAGGTCGGCAATAAAGGAGTCTTCGGTTTCGCCCGACCTGTGAGATATAACGGTTGTATAACCGGCCTGTTTCGCCATTTCAATCGTATCAAGAGTCTCTGTTACAGTTCCGATCTGGTTCAGTTTTATCAGAATAGAGTTGGCAATTCCTTTTTCAATACCCCTTGCAAATATCTCGGGATTGGTTACAAATATGTCATCCCCCACAATCTGGACGCTGCCTTCAAGGCGTTCCGTCATGGCTTCCCACCCTTTCCAATCCTGCTCTGCAAGCCCGTCCTCGATGGAGAGTATAGGATATTTATCTATCAACTGCTCGTAATAATCTATCATCTGTTCGGATTTGAGCTGTTTTCCTTCGGAACTCAAATTGTATTTCCCCTTCTTAAAAAACTCACTTGCAGCCGCATCGATTCCAATGCCTATATCACGAAATGGCTTATATCCTGCCAATTCAATGGCAAGCATGATGTTTTTAATCGCTTCCTCGTTTGATTCAAGATTCGGAGCAAACCCTCCTTCATCGCCCACGCTTGTATTAAGGCCTTTGCCTTTAAGGATCGTTTTTAAACTGTGAAAAGTCTCTGCCCCCATCTGAACAGCCTGAACTAAACTTTTCGCGCCGACAGGAATTATCATAAATTCTTGAATATCGAGATTGTTTGCTGCGTGGGCACCGCCATTTATGACGTTCATCATGGGCATCGGAAGATATCTTGCGTTAATACCGCCCAGATAACGGTAGAGAGGCAGGCCGAATGTGGCAGCAGCCGCCCTTGCGGCAGCCATTGAAACACCAAGAATTGCATTTGCTCCCAATTTCTCCTTATTGGGAGTCCCGTCAAGTTTGATCATACATTTATCAAGAGCTGCCTGATTCGCAGAATCCATCCCCCTGATGGCAGGAGCAATTTTATTAATAATGTTATTAACGGCCGTAAGAACCCCCTTGCCGCCGTATCTCTTTGATTTCTTATCACGGAGCTCGAGAGCTTCACGGGTTCCGGTGGAAGCGCCGGAAGGGACCGAAGCTCTCCCCGTAGCGCCACAGGCAACCGTTACATCCACTTCTATTGTAGGATTTCCTCTTGAGTCTAGAATTTCTCTTGCCTTTACTTCAATTATCTCAGTCATGGCGCCCTCCAATTATTCTTATATATTGTTTATAGTTAAGGAATCTATTATGATTGGTTACTTGACAAATCGGACGGAAATGTTACTCTGCTTACATTTATATGTCAAGACACAGACTTGGTAATATTTTGATTTTCCCTTAACTATAGTTTTTAACAGATTATTATTACTATTAAATATGCCGAATATTAATCTATATAAAGATGCGCATCTTGTTGTTTCAGCTATCAGGGTACTCGAACGTCGAAACTCCGTCCCCCCCTCCATAGATGATGTCTGCAATTTTGTTTCCTTTTCACTGGAAGAGGGGAACTATATTTGCCGGAAATTGAATGAAACAGGAGTCATTGAAATTGTTGAAGGCGCTTTCGGTATAAGGCTTTTTATAAAAAATCATCTCGCGATAGAAGAAATTCCGAAAGATGCCAAAGTAAGCAGCATGGAGGAAGAATTAAAAAAATTTCAGGATTCAAGGAAAGAATTAACCCAAAAGGTCGCATCGATTCAGGCGCAACAGGCTGAAAAGCAAAAAAATCTTTTC
>JAHJQU010000230.1 GCA_018819005.1 Pseudomonadota bacterium
ACTTCACGGGTGACGGCTTTTATGACTTCCGGACCGGTAATGAACATGTGGCTGGTTTTTTCAACCATGAATATCCAGTCTGTCAGAGCCGGGCTGTAAACCGCACCACCTGCCGAAGGTCCCATGATTGCGGTTATCTGAGGGATCACGCCCGAAGCCATAACATTTAACAGGAAAATGTCGGCGTATCCCGCAAGGCTCATTACCCCTTCCTGAATTCTGGCGCCGCCGGAATCACACAGGCCAATAACCGGTGAGCCGGTTTTCATGGCTGTATTCATGATTTTACAGATTTTTTCAGAATGAGCCAGGGAAAGCGATCCTCCAAAAACCGTAAAATCCTGAGCAAAAACAAATACCTGTCGGCCATGAATCATGCCAGAGCCGGTCACAACTCCGTCTCCGGGAATTTTCTGATCAGCCATTCCAAAATCAGTGCAGCGATGGACCTTGAATCGGTCAATCTCTACAAAGGTGTCTATATCCAGAAGTTTCGCAATCCGCTCGCGGGCAGTTAATTTTCCGCCTTCATGCTGTTTCTCTATTTTATCCTCTCCCCCGCCCGTGAGCGACTCCAATTGTTTTTGCCGTAACTTTTCAAGCAATTCTGATGATTCCATTTTGATCTCCTTCGTACCCTTCACGATTTTGAAGACTGATTGTTGCTGGAAGAATTGTTCTGCCGATTTTCAAAGAAAACCATCATTGCTTTGGTCATCACGTAAAATAAAATCAGCACTAAAAAAACACCTGCCAGGCCGTAAAGAGATGCCTGCAATCCCAGAGATATCATGTTATCCATATTTTTTCCTTTATTCTTTCATACATTTGCTGAACTCGTAAAAGTCGAATTTCAGACGGCAAAGTAAAAAGCTCATTATGCAAGGCGCACGAATCCTGAGGAATGAAGCGTACTTATTGGTACGCTTCAATGACGAAAGATGAAGTGCAACACAGCAGAATGACTTTTTACGAAGCCGTCACATTTGTTCATAGTCATCATTTCAAAAGTGCCGGCACCAAAGCCAGCAACAACCCTCCGGCTACGATCGAACCTAACTGACCAGCCACATTAGCACCCACGGCCTGCATCAGAATAAAATTTGTCGGGTCTTCTTTCAGCGCCATCTTGTGAACCACCCGTGCAGACATGGGAAACGCCGAAATGCCGGCCGCGCCCACCATCGGATTGATTTTGTCCTTTAGAAACAGATTGACGAATTTGGCAAATAAGACACCTCCGGCAGTATCAAAAATGAACGCCACCAGTCCCAACCCCATGATCATCATAGTATCTACACGGATAAATCTTGAAGCCTCCATCGTGGAGCCAATGGTAATGCCCAGCAAAATGGTCACAAGATTGGCCAGTTCATTCTGAGCCGTACTGGACAGGCGGGCGAGAACCCCGCATTCCCTGACCAGATTACCAAACATCAGGGCGCCGATAAGGGCAACTCCGATGGGAGCGATGATACCTGCTGTAATCGTAATCACGATAGGGAACAGTATCTTGACTTGTGTGGGAACTTTTGTTTCCTTATATTGCATCCTGATCAGCCGCTCCTTCCGGGATGTCAGTAAACGGATAACCGGGGGCTGGATAATGGGAACAAGAGACATGTAAGAGTAAGCAGCGACTGTAATCGGCGCCAGCAGATTTTCGGCAAATTTTGCCGCCACATAAATGGATGTGGGTCCGTCTGCAGCGCCGATGATCCCAATTGAAGCGGCCTCCTTGAGGTCATACCCCATAAGCAGCGCCATCATCATGGTTGTAAAAATGCCAAACTGGGCCGCAGCACCAAAAAAAAGCAGGGACGGGTTTTGCAACAGCGGCGAAAAATCGATCATCGCCCCGACTGCAATAAATATCAGGATCGGGAAGAGCTCGGTTTTTATCCCGAAACCATACAGAACAGTCAAAAATCCGTCGTGGCCGATGGCTGATGAAAAGGGAATATTTGCCATTATGGCTCCAAAACCTATCGGCAGGAGCAACATCGGCTCATATTCCTTGGCTATTGCAAGATAAATCAGAATAGCTGCAACAATAAACATTATAAAATGTCCGGATTGAAAACCCAGAACTCCTTTGAACAACTCATCCATTAAAAAAATCCTCCGGAAAACCTGTTTAAATACTTTGTCTAAAAATATAAAAGTTCAATTCTGATTGACTCGTAAAAAGTCCGTATTCTTCTTTTTTCGTCACTCCAGCGAAAGTCCGCCGCTGCGGATCTTTTCAAATATTTATGGACTCCCGTTTTCACGAAAGTGACAGAGTTTTTTACTTTTTACAAGAGCATAATACAAGTAAAAATTCGGCTTTACTTAACGGCCTGAAGAATTCTGACAATATCATCTCCAACCTCGTAAGATCTGGCATCCCCACCCAAATCTCTTGTTCGTATCTTTTTTTCCGCTAACTGCTGTTTGACAGCCTGATTCAGTAAGCCTGCCGTTTGAAATTCCCCCAGAAAGTCGAGCATCATTTTAGCGGTCAGAATTGCCGCAATAGGGTTGGCAAGACCCTTTCCCGCTATGTCCGGAGCAGAGCCGTGAACCGGATCAAAGAGGCCGGGAACAGTTTTATCGACCGGATTGAAACTCCCGCCCGGAGCCAATCCCATGCCGCCTGTAATCCCGGCCGTCAGATCAGATAAAATATCGGCAAACAGGTTTGATGCCACAATGACATCATAATTTCCGGGATTTCTGACCGCATCCATACATGCCGCATCAATAAGTTTTGATTCATGCCGGATATCCGTATATTGAGACGATACTTCCCTGAAAATCTGATCCCACAACACCATGCTATATCGCTGTGCATTTGATTTGGTCAATGATGTTACTTTTTTCCGTCCGTGATTCCGGGCATATTCAAAGGCATATTCTATAATCCGTTTAATTCCTATTCGGGTAAATACGCTGCTTTGAACTGCCAGTGTCTGATCCGCATGCCCCACGATACCGCCTACATTTGAATACTCTCCCTCGGTATTCTCCCGGATCACAACAAGATCAATGTCACCGGGACTCATCCCGGCCAAAACTGACGACACGCCATCATGAAGATAAGCGGGCCTGAGCCCCACATACAGATCAAAGCCCATTTTGATGGGAAGAAGCAGTCCATGGAGGGTGACATCATCCGGAACCCGCGGGTCGCCCACTGCGCCAAGATAAACTGCCTGAAAATCTTTGAGAATCGCCAGGCCATCAGCCGGCATCATAACGCCGTTTTTGAGGAAATAATCGCTTCCCCATGGAAACATCTTGAATTCAAACAATAATCTCCCGTGCAGATCGGAAAGGGCATTAAGGCATTTAATGCCCTCTGTTATAACTTCT
>JAHJQU010000026.1 GCA_018819005.1 Pseudomonadota bacterium
CCGGCTTTCCAAAGCCGAATAATCCTTCGTTTACCCCAACCTGAACAAAGCCTTTTGCCTTGACAGAATCAAAAGTCTGTCCGGCAAAAGCGACTCCGGACACGGCAAATACAATTGCCACTACCAAACACAACTTAAATAGCTTCATCTGTTTTTCCTCCTTTTTTTGTTTTATGTTTATCAATCAAAATTAATAAACGGTCCCCTAAAATCATTTTAATCCGGCAAAATAATTATTCGCCTATGTTCATTTCAATGTTACAGATATCACATTAATAGATTATATATCAATATCAAAATTTTTATCAAAATTTGCAGGGTATTTTGAAGTGATGGACTCGTAAAAAGTCCGATTTTGCTTTTTTCCGTCATTCCCACGGAAGCGGGGCACGTAGTGAAGCACCCACGCTATCCAAGTTTTTCAAGTAGTTCTGGACTCCCGTTTTCACGGGAGTGATAGGATTTTGGACTTCTTACGAGTCCATCAAATATGATTGATCTGAAAATAGAGATAATTCAGTGGCTGGTCTTTGCATTTACCCTGGTCGGCTTTTCACCCGTCGGAGCAAGGATTTAGCTCTCTCCGCCAGAAGCTGAGATCCCGCAACATCGAACTTAAGGCCGCATTAGATAAAGTAAATGAGATGGCGATTACCGAGCCAAAGAATCCGGCAGGAACAGGGTTGTATCAGCCTGATGTTTCGAGAATAGAGCGTGAACCTTATTTCCTATTCACTTTTCAATCTTCCCAAAAGGCCTTCCTGCAGTGCCCTTGCTGCAGGACCGACCTTGCCGTTACTAACAGCTCGGCCGTCGATCCGAACAACCGGAAGCACTTCGGTTATAGTTCCGGTCAGAAATACTTCATCTGCCTCGTAGAGCTCTCTTTTATCGAAAAAGCGCTCTTGTACCGGATATTCTTTCTCCCGGCATATATCAAGTACCAATGATCGCGTAATACCGGGCAGTATATCAGGAGTGAGAGGATGGGTAATCAGCGTGCCTCCGGATAATATGAACAGGTTAGAGCTGCTCCCCTCGCGGACAATCCCGTCTTTTGAAATAAAAATCGCGTCATAGCATCCGGCATCCAAGGCCTTCTGTTTTGCAAGTACATTGGGCAGAAGCTGGACAGTCTTTATGTCACAACGCCCCCAGCGTAAATCTTCGACAGTGATTGTGGAAATACCCATTTCCCGTATGGGTGGATTCTTTTCCTCTATCTTTCGAACCGTCATAACCACCTGAACCGGTATCTTTCCCGGAAAGGCGTGATTTCTTGGAGAGACACCTCTTGAAACCTGGATATAAACCGCCGCACGCTCTATTTTTGCCTTTGAAAAAAGATCAATAGCCGCCCTCCTGATCTCGTCGATCTGAACCTTGGGAAAATGAAGTTCTTTCATTGAGCGATCGAGCCGGGCAAAATGCTCCTTTACGCAGAACATCTTTCCGCCATAGCTCGCAATAACTTCGTAAACTGCATCACCGAACTGATAACCCCGATCTTCAACAGAGACAACAGCGTCGTCAATGGGCATAACATCCCCATTGATATATGCTAATTCAGGCATTTATAAAAACCTCCCCCAGAATATTATATATTAGACAAAAGGGCTTTATACCCAAACCGGATAAAAAACAATTTGCAGTTGTGTGCATGGAAAATAAAAAAAAGGAGTTATTATTCATAACTCCTTTTTTTATTTTGGCGTCCCCAACCGGATTTGAACCGGTGTCGCCGGCGTGAAAGGCCGGTGTCCTGGGCCAGGCTAGACGATGGGGACGTAATTACCTCATATTTTGAGCTTCAATGGTGGGCCGTGCGCGACTCGAACGCGCGACTCTCTGCTTAAAAGGCAGATACTCTACCGTCTGAGTTAACGGCCCTTAAAAAAGAGCCCCCTTTTACCATAAATTAATAGCTTGTCAACAACAAATAGTTAAATATAGAGTCTCTTTTTAACATATTTATTCAAAAAAACAATCTTATTTTTATATGAAAGTAGTCAGGAGTCAGGAATCAGCAGCCGGAAACCGTAAAACTGACCGAGTTTCATTCTTGATGGTCCCGTAAAAAGTCGAGATCCAGATGGCAAAGTAAAAAGCTCATTATGCGAGGCGCACGAATCTTGAGGAATGAAGCGTACTTACTGGTACGCTGCAATGATTCACCCTGTTGAATCAGCTCTGCTGTCTTGCGCAGCGAGAATTCAACAGGGCGGGGATGAAGTGCAATCCGCATAGGCGGACAGAATGACTTTTAACGAAGCCGTCATTCTTGATGGTATTTTAAAATTCTTACCACAGGACGATAAAGAAAAAGATTTTTCCGTATGAAATTCGTATTTTTTTGAAAATCTTCAAATGAATTACACACATAAGTTACAACAAGATTTTTCCCCTGTGTAAATTCTATATGCTCTTTACCCGCGTAAC
The DNA here is from genome assembly GCA_018819005.1 of Pseudomonadota bacterium. GTDB lineage: Bacteria > Desulfobacterota > Desulfobacteria > Desulfobacterales > RPRI01 > RPRI01. The sequence goes on from JAHJQU010000026.1 coordinate 2,440, forward strand.
AAAAATTGTTTTTGTCATATCGGGTACTTTCAGGGTCAACTTCAGGAATAGTCCTGATTAACGTCTTTGGTTCACTCCATGAACCCTCAGGCCTATCCGCAACCTGGTATAACAACTGATCTCCGTTATTTCTGGCGGACATGTAAACGGCAAGCCATTTCTTATCGTCCGCATGGTATCTTACACTCAGTTCTGAAACGCCGGCAGCAATAACAATCTTAACTTTGGCAGGATTCAGCCCTTTTTCCCATGTCCCGTCTTTTGTAAAATACTCAATAGCATTTGCCGGATCTTTCAGTTCCTTTATTGGAATGCGGGCAAGAATATTCCCATAAATTAGCGGAATATCATTTGTTGAAGCGTAGAACGGATAAAAATAAACATGATTTTGATGAACTATCGAGGTCGTTGCAAAAGCGATAATACCTTCCGGAATTCCAGGTGATAAGTCTATGTAATCCACGATCCATCTGTTTGGGTCTGCCGCTTCAAAATCTGTTATTCTGGCTATTTTATGTCCCGCTATCTTAAACTTGAATGGTCCCTCCATTTCCGGCTTTGTTTCAACCGCTATCAGGGGAATATATAAAGTGCTGTTAAAGATAAAGGGGTCTTGCGGCCATAACCATTCATTTTCACCAAATGACGATGTAAATTTTTCGTTTGTCTTTTTTAAATAATACTGAATTTCAAATTTACCATCTCTGAACAGGTTGATATTGCCGGCGTTGTTCCAAGTACAACGTCCATGTCAATCCGGTCTTGCCTGCCCTGTTCATCCGAAACAAACGTATCGCCAAAAAGCCATAGAGTTCGCTTTTCATCCAATCTTATTGAATATGCGGCATCGCCACCATACCATCCATCTTTATAAGGAAAACATGGAATGCAATCGGATGATATGGAAGGTGAAAGCGAAAAGAAAAAGATACTTAACATCAACAAGGCAAGCCATGATGATCTTTTTATAATATCCCTAAAATCGACCCTATGAATTTTCGGAAGCATGGTTCATTCCCAGGAATCGCAATCTATAGGAGATTATCATTTGTGACGCACTCGTTGAGCCTGTCCTGAAAATCAGGGATTGCCGCGGCAACTCTCACCCATGAGGGCAACAGGGGGATGCCCACCGGATCCCTGATAAATTCATCAATGGCGCATTTGAGGGACTCCACAAATGCTTCCGCAGCCTCAATCTCATCATGACGATCGTAATAAAGCCCGTTTATAAGGGAAAGCCCGTGATATTTCTCGATGGCGATTCTTGCCTCCTGAATATAGGCGCTCAAAATCGCCCTGAAAAAGGCATCGCTCATGACAATACCGTCTTCAGAGAGAACACGTAAAAGCGACTTGGCGATATCGCACGCCATTCTTATGAGCCCCTCATCAGGCCGGTCCTTTTCCAGTATCTGATGTTTATGTTCATAATAATCGGTAATCTCAACCTGACATATCCTGTTGACCGAAGCTTTTTGATAGATTTCACTCAAGAGAGAAACCTCCAGGCCCCACGTCGGAGAAATCCGCAGGCCATGGGCAAGGTTTGTAACGACTGCAAACTCACCCGACAGGGGATAGCGGAAATTATCCAGGTATGTCAGAAATGCATTTGGTCGAAGAATACGCCTCAG
>JAHJQU010000231.1 GCA_018819005.1 Pseudomonadota bacterium
AATGCAAAAGGGCATATTGCTGTTGGCAACGACAAAGTCCACGTATTTATTGAATTTCTCCCCCGGGCTGGCCACTATATCCGCCATGGCGGGGACCCCGGTCTCGGCTGTAAATTTCTCACAAGTTTTTAACAACTCGGCTGCCCGCTGTTCGTTGAACCCTTTCCGGCGGGCTCCTTTATCGAAAATTTTATCGCTTTCCTGGAATATTGAAAAACAGCAGACTGTGGGATAGGCTCCCGGCTGTCCACCGAATTTCACCCCTCCGATATTGGCCACTTTTTGTTCCTTCGCAAACTGAAACATAGATCACCTCCTGTAATTATTATAAACAAGCGGGAACATTCCCAGATGCATTTCTTGTTTTTTGTTACAGGAAATATTTTTACTTTACAATCGTCCAAAGGATGATTTTAAATTAGCAAAAAAATGGTTTATTTTAAATAAATACAATTTAGTTGTGTGTTCTTCCGGAGCGCTATATTTCCGGATCCACCAGACCGAGCTGAATGGCGATATGGGCGAGCTGAACAGGGGATTTTGCGACGAGTTTTTCCATGATTTTCGAGCGGTGGGTTTTGATGGTACTCACACTGACGCAGAGCATATCGGCAATGGTCCTGGAGGAGTGCCCTTCGGCAATAAGCTGAAATACCTCCCTTTCCCGGTTGGAGAGCAGTTTGAAACGCTCTTCCCGGGACGTGTTTTTACGGGACGAGAGGGTGCTTTCCGCCACTCTTCTGGAAATGGCCGGGCTCAGGAATATTTTGTTCTTTAAGGCATCATCGATGGCCTTGATAATGTCACGACCGGAGGAATCTTTAAGCAGATATCCGGAAACCCCCACTTCCAGCAGTTCATGAATATAGTGTTCGTGGGAATACATGGAAAGGATCAGAATCTTTGTTCTGGGAAGCAGTTTCCGAATCTTTTTGGAGGCTTCGATACCGTTCATCTTGGGCATGGCGATATCCATGATGATGATGTCCGGCTTCAGCTTCTCAGCCATTTCCACCGCGTCCCGTCCGTTCACGGCCTGGCCGACCACCTCCAGCCCGGGTTGATCCGATAACAGGCGGGCCAGGCCCTGCCTTACGATCGTATGGTCCTCCGCTATCAATACTTTAATTGGTTTTACCATTATGGATCGCCTCTTCAAAAGGTATTTCTATCCGGATGCGTGCGCCGAGTCCGGGTCTGCCGAGCAGAGAAAACGTCCCGCCGAGCTGAACGACCCGTTCCCGCATGCCGATCAGTCCCAAGCTTCTTTTGTCGTTTCCTCCGATCTGGCCATCGAAACCCGCACCGTCATCCTCGGCGGTAAAAATGATCTTGGGGTAGCTTTTGATGATGGAAAGTCTGAATGTCTTGGCGCCCGAATGCTTTAATGTGTTGGTGAGCGCCTCCTGGCTGAAACGGTATAAAATAGTTTCAATGTCCGGTTTCAGCCGTTTATCATATCCCACTATGCGAAAATCAATGACAAGCGCGCAACGAGCCGCCATTTCTTTGAAATAAAGATTCAGCGCCGGTTCCAGTCCCAGGTCCACCAGCAGGGTGGGATGGAGCCGATACGAAAGCCCCCTGATTTCCGAAGATGTCCGTTGCACGAGTTTTCTGATCTCTGCAATTTCTTCCAGCAGTTTGTCCGGGCTTCCGGCAACATTTTGCTCCAGCCGGTCCAGGCTCAGCTTCACGGCCGTTAAGGCCTGTCCGGCCTCGTCGTGGAGTTCCCGCGCAATTCTGCGCCTTTCTTCCTCCTGGTTCAAAAAGAGCATCTGGGTCAGACGGCTTAATTCCTGCTGGTGAAGGTGAATGGTTTTCATGAGTTGTGTGTTTTCGATCGCTCCCCCCATGAAATTTCCCAGCGAACCCAGATGGCGATATTCATGGTCGCTCAAAATACGGTTGGGAGGGATGCCCAGGCCAAAAAATCCGACGCTCTTTCCTTTGAAAGTAATCAATATACAGGACAGCCAGGAAACCTTTCGTCCATCGACAGCCTTGTATCTGGCCTTGAAAATGGGAAACGTGGGTTTGGGCGCCAACAGCCCGCCGGGGTTCAGGAGGTGTTTTCGCAGCTCTGTGTCCTTGAATATCACGCCTTCACTGGCATTCGGATCCTGAACGGGCAATCCCAGGCTGGCTTCAAGCCTTGCGGTACGCGTATTGTGATCGATTAAAAAGACCCCGCCGCGTTTTATTTTCAGAGAGCGGATCACGTTTTTTAACGTCACATCCAGAATGTGCGGCATATCCATCATCAGATTGATAGCCACAGCCACACTGTTTAATACAGACAGCTCCAGATTTCTCTGCCGGATTATCTGCTCAGCCTGTTTGCGCTTGGTGATGTCCTTGATGATCCCCTCGAACTCAATTTCACCGGTTATCGGATTTTCGTATTTCCGGCTTGAAATCAGAACACGAATAAGGGAGCCGTTCTTTTTGACAAAATCCACTTCATAATCTTTTACGAACCCTTCGGACTCGATTCGCCGAATAAATCTGTCACGGTCTTTGGGGTTGCGATAGATTTTTCGGGCATGACTGAGTCCCATAAGTTCTTCCTTGCTCTTGTATCCGAGCATTTCCACACCGGCGTGATTGATCGCTATAATTTTCCCCTTGTTGTTCGTGGTGTAAATCATATCGTGACTGCCTTCG
>JAHJQU010000232.1 GCA_018819005.1 Pseudomonadota bacterium
GTCAGACATGGCGGCACTCAGAAGAAATATAAGAAGTACATATTTCAGATTCTGCGCGCTTTTATACCGGTTCTTTTCTGGTTTATCGGTAAAAGATTTTTTCCTGTTTGCGACATAACCTGTAAAATGATGGAGTGTTCCGAACGGGCATAACCAGCCGCAGAAGAATCTTCCGACGATTATGGTAAGAAGAATTGTAACAAGCCCCCATATGAGGCCGGAATATATGGAATGGGTTGCAAGGAGGGTGCCTAATCCGGCAAGAGGGTCGAGCTGTATTATCCAGTTTACCGGCCAGCCGCGAAGTTGCCACCATTCGGTTCCTGATGCGGTTACGGCGCAGAACCAGACGGTGATGATGAAGAAAAAAGCCTGGCTGATTCGTCTTACTGTTGTTATTTTCATGTAGAATATCCGCCTGATGCAGCAGTGTTATGCATGAACCATTTACACCGGAATATCCTTCAACATCAATACCTTTTTTCTTTTGAACCGAGACAACGAGTGCATTCTTTTCTGCTTGCGGCGGCGAGTTTCAATGATTGACATTCGCCATGTAGGAGTATGGGTTCGAATACGGACGGCATCTTGCTGCAGGAATCTTCAAAGACTGTAAAATTCAAGATAATTCATTGACAAATCTGATGCAATGTGATTGATTTCTTACAGAATATGAATGTTAAGCGGCTTGCGTGAAAAATAGTCTTCAAGAATGAAATTAGTATGAAGTACCGATAAACTATGTCTATGTGAGGTAGGAAATGGAAACAGACAGCATTATTCAGAAGATAACATCCTTACCGCCGGAAGCACAAAACCAGATTTTGGATTTCGTTGCTTTTTTGAAAACACGCTACCCTGCTACTCCGCGCACTACAAAATCCAGACAGGCAAAACTCGCAGATGAGCCATTTATCGGAATGTGGCGGAATCGCGAAGATATGCGGGACAGTACCACGTGGGTACGCCACCTGAGGCATCATGAATGAGATCAATTACCTTTTATAGATTAACGGATTTTGTAATATGAGCGTACCGGAAAGAATTCAAAAATTAACCGAGACTTTCGATTATAATCTGGAAGCATACAGAAAAGGTTCCTACAATGAAACACAGGTGCGCCGTGAGTTTATAGATCCTTTTTTTGAAGAATTGGGTTGGGATATCACCAATAAACAAGGCCATGCCGAAGCCTACAAAGATGTAATTCATGAAGATGCCATAAAAGTCGGGGGCGTCACCAAGGCGCCTGATTATTGTTTCCGGGTCGGCGGAGCCCGGAAGTTTTTTCTGGAAGCGAAGAAACCGTCGGTCAACATCAGGGAAGATATAAATCCGGCCTATCAGTTGCGCCGGTATGGGTGGAGCGCCAAACTTCCGCTCAGCATTTTGACGGACTTTGACGAGTTTGCCGTTTACGACTGCCGTGTAAAACCGGAGAAAGCAGACAAGGCTTCCCATTCCCGAATCCTTTATTTCAAATACACGGATTACGCGGATCGGTGGGAAGAAATTGCCGGTATCTTTTCCCGTGATGCAATTCTGAAGGGTTCCTTTGACAAATATGTGGAGTCTAATAAAGCCAAAAAAGGCACTACCGAGGTCGATACCGCATTCTTGCGGGAGATCGAGCACTGGCGGGAGCTACTTGCCCGCAATATCGCTCTGCGAAATCCGGACCTCTCGCAGCGGGAGCTGAATTTCGCCATTCAGCAAACTATTGACCGGATCGTATTCTTACGCATCTGCGAAGATCGGGGCATTGAAAATTACGGCCAATTAATGGCTTTGCAGAACGGGGAAAATGTTTATAAACGTTTGTTTCAGCTTTTTAATAAAGCGGACGACAAATACAATTCCGGGTTGTTCCATTTCAAAAAAGAAAGAGAGCGCGAAAATTGCGACAATCTGACGCCCTTCCTGCAGATTGATGACAAGCCGCTAAAAGACATTTTCAAAAACCTCTATTATCCTGAAAGTCCCTATGAATTTTCCGTTCTGTCGGCTGACATTCTCGGACAGGTTTATGAAAAATTTCTGGGCAAGGTCATTCGCCTCACCGCCGGTCATCAGGCGAAAATCGAGGAAAAACCGGAAGTCCGGAAAGCCGGAGGGGTTTATTACACGCCTGCCTATATCGTGGATTATATTGTCAAAAATACCGTGGGAAAGCTGGTGGAAGGTAAAAAAGCCGGACCCATCGGCGGGGTGAGTCATCTGAAAATACTGGACCCGGCCTGCGGTTCGGGTTCGTTTCTTATCGGTGCGTATCAGTTTTTGCTGGACTGGCATCGGGATAAATACATCAACGACGATCCGGAAAAGTGGTCAAAAGGAAAATCTTCCCGCATCTATCAGTCTCATAAAGGAGAATGGAGATTGACGACCGGCGAACGGAAACGGATTCTTTTGAATAACATTTACGGAGTGGATATTGATCATCAGGCTGTCGAGGTGACAAAGCTTTCCCTGCTGCTCAAAGTGCTGGAAGGGGAAGACGAACAGAGCATCGGCAAGCAAATGAGGATGTTTCAGGAACGGGTTCTGCCGGATTTGTCGAATAATATCAAAAGTGGGAATTCCCTGATTGGGCCGGATTTCTACAATAATCAGCAGATGAATATATTCGACGAAGAAGAAGTGTACAGGGTCAATGCGTTTGATTGGAATGCCGAATTTGCTCAAATTATGAAGGATGGCGGGTTTGACGCGGTGATCGGGAACCCGCCGTATGTGAGGCAGGAAGGACTAAAGGATTCAAAAGGCTATTTTGAAAAACGGTTTTCCGTTTATCACGGTGTGGCCGATTTATATGCTTATTTTATTGAAAAAGGCGTCTCGCTTTTGAAGCAAGGAGGATTCTTTTCTTATATTGTTGCTAACAAGTGGCTTCGGGCAAATTACGGCGAGCCGCTTCGTAAGTGGATGAAGCAGCAAAATATTGTTGAAATCATAGATTTCGGGGACCTGCCGGTGTTCAAGCAGGCAACAACTTATCCCTGCATCATCGTTATTCAGAAAAAAGCCCCCGGGCCGACCTTCCGGGCCGTCACAATGAAGACGCTGGAGTTTACCGACCTGCAAACGCATGTAAGTCAAAATCGCCATGATGTGCGGCAGAATGCTCTCGATGAATCCGGCTGGTCTTTGGCGAATCGAAGTACACAGGATGTATTGGATAAACTCCGAAAAACCGGTGTCCCGTTGGGGAAATATGTTGATGGCAAAATTTTTTATGGGATTAAAACCGGCTTAAATGAAGCGTTTGTCATTGACGAAACCACTCGTGCGAGGCTGATCGCAGAAGATGCCAATAGTGCGGAAATCATAAAGCCATTTCTCTTAGGAAGGGATATTAAACGATACCAACCTGTATCGAGCAATAAATATGTAATATTCACAAGACGCGGCATTGATATTGAAAAATATGCTGCCATAAGGAATTATCTGGCGCAGTTTAAGGAAAGGCTTATGCCGCGCCCAAAAGACTGGAAAGGTGGAAAATGGCAAGGCAGAAAGCCGGGGCCGTATCAGTGGTACGAAATTCAGGATACGGTGGCTTATTTTGCCGAATTTGAAAAGCCGAACATTGTTTATGCTGAAATTGCAACAAGAGGGCAGTTTGTTTTTGACGAAAATAAATATTTCCCGGATACAACTACCTATATCTTAAGATCGGATTCCAAATATTTACTGGGCATTTTTAACTCTCGGCTTTGGACTTTCTTATTTTCACAAGTAAGCTCTACGATTCGAGGGGGATTTTTTCGCTGGAAATTTCAATATATGTCTCCGCTCCCTATCCGCACCATCGACTTCAACCGCCCGGATGACAAAGCCGCCCACGAGCAAATGGTCAGCCTTGTCAACAATATGCTGGATTTGAATAAAAAACTTGCCGAATCAAAGGTTCCCCAGACAACAGAGATGTTGAGACGGCAAATCGAATCCACGGATAAACAAATCGATCAACTCGTATATAAATTGTATGACTTAACAGATGAAGAAATCAAAATAGTAGAATCGCAGACTTAATACCCCACAAGCATTTCTCTTCTCTGCCCGCGGGTCTTGGGTATCTTGGGGGCGGTATGCACGCCAGGCGACTAAACGCTGTGTTAAGCTCTCACCAAGTATCGGCCAAGTATCGGCTTGACAAATCAAAATATGTTATGTACAATTGTACCTATGAAAATAATCGCTGACACAAATATATTCATAGCCGTTGCCTTAAATGAGCCCGAAAAAAATAAAATCATACAACTTACGGAAGGCCATAATTTAATTGCACCTGATGTTTTGCCGTTTGAAATTGGGAATGCATTAACAGCGATGATGAAAAAAAATGCCTTGAAAAAGAAGGAAGTCGAATCAGCATGGGAGATTGTTCAACAAATACCGGTTGACTTGAGGCATACCAACATCAAATCGGCATTAGGCATCGCAATTAAATATAACCTTTATGCATATGATGCTTATTTTTTAGAATGCGCTGAAAACCTCCGAAGCCCGCTGCTTACGCTTGACATTGGAATGCAAAAGGTGGCACGGGAGATAGGAATTACAATTTTGGAGTAAAATATCATGAAAGTTTATACATATTCTGAAGCGAGACAACGTTTTGCTGATGTTCTTAATATCGCAAGAAGTGAAGAGGTTGTCATCAAAAGGCGAGGAGGTGAAACCTTCTCAATAATTTTTAAGAAAAGCAAAAAATCACCATTTGACGTGCCAGGAATCGAAACAAAAGCAACTACAAAAGACATTCTCGCTGCGGTTAGAGAATCCAGGGAACGATCGGTCGAACAAATAGTCGAAGAAGATACTACTTAGTTCAAATTTCTCCACACCGGAAAAAAACATTCTTGCGGCGCGAATCTTATTTTAGCGAGCTGCGTATTTTCGTCAGAATCGGGGATGGCTCGGTAATCTTTTCATCATAGGGATGCGTACTTCTCAGGTACAGTTTTTTCAGGCGCTTGACGTATTCACGCGTTTCCGGATAAGGCGGTATTCCAAGATAACGATCCACCGCTTTTTCTCCGGCATTGTATGCGGCTGTCGTAAGCTCTATGCTACCGCGATAATAAGACAACAGCCATCTCAAATATTCGATTCCTCCCCTGATATTCTGAGAGGCATTGAAAGCATTCTTTACGTTAAAACGCTCGGCAGTAGCAGGGATAAGCTGCATCAACCCCATCGCACTTTTTGGCGACCGCGCTTTTGTTTCAAATTCGGACTCAACGGTTATGATGGAAAGCACGAGCCTGGGATCGATTTCATACCAGTCCGAAATTTTATTTGCCAGGTCTATGATCCATGATTTGCTGTCGGGCAGGGATTCAAGATAAAGGTCAATTGGCTCAGTATGATGTTCGGCTGTTTGTACTAATACAGGAGGGGCCGTTTTTCAGGGAGTGTATCCGATGTCGCACACGGCGGCAGCTCCTGTGATTCGAAGTGGACGGTCTCCAGCATGTCGAAGGCTTTGGCATGTCCCTGCCGGCTGGCCAGTGAAAACATCGACGCGGCAAATGCCCTGTTTTCAGGAACGCCTTTGCCGAAGGCGTACAACATTCCGAGTCTATGCTGCGCTTCTATGCTTCCCAATTTAGATGCTTCACAATATATGGCTGCCGCCTGCCAGTAGTCATCATGGCTCTCGGCAGAGGCTTCGTAGTTTGCGGCTTTCAGCAAAAGCTCGTCCAGCTTATGACCTCCTTCGCCCACCACGGACGACTCCGAGCCCGATATGGCAGCTGAAGCCATGAAAAAAAACATTGACCAGCACGAAAGAATTATGATTGTCTTACGCCACATCTAACCTCTCCTTTTGAGATAAATATACCTCTTCAGTTGGCGCAAGTAAATAAAAAAACTGATATAGGAGGATCCTTTGCATCTAAAGTTCCCAATCTGAAAGTTTTATGATATCAGGATGACATGCCAAGAAAAGCATAAGTTGATGCACTGGGGGCTCTTCATCATATCATTGTCCGGGGAATCGAGCGGGCCAGGATTTTTAAGGATGATACCGACCGCAATGATTTTCTGAATCGGATTGTGGCTGCTGGGAAAGGAACGAAAC
>JAHJQU010000491.1 GCA_018819005.1 Pseudomonadota bacterium
AAAAAAGCGGAAATAGACGAAAGGGTGGCGCGGGAAAAAGGAGGGCTTATTGGAGCCGCTATGGTCAGTGACGCATTCTTTCCTTTCCGGGATGGAGTTGATGTGGGGATCAGAGAGGGAATCTCCTGTGTTATACAGCCGGGCGGGTCGGATAATGACTATCAGTCGATCGAAGCCTGCAATGAGGCGGGTGTTGCGATGGTATATACGGGGCAGAGAAGCTTTAAGCACTGATCAGGGGCCAGAGGCCAGGGGCAGGCGCCGGATCATCTCTTCCGAAGCCCGGGTGTTGCTCAAGGAGACCTTTGAAGAACATCCAGTTTTGACCAAGTACAAGGAAGGCGATAATTAAGGCTTAAGTTTATGGTTTATAGTTACTGGTTCCTGGTTAAAAGAAAAAACCAGAAACTGCAAACCAGAAACCAAGTCTTTAAATAAATCGGGCAAAAGGGGATGTTATGCAAAGGTCTCTCAAGATGGTCGTGTTCTTGCACAAGGTGTCTCAACAATCATGATTCTTGGCAGTACAAAGTAGCTAAAGTATTTTGTTCGCTGTAATTGACAGATTTTCACTTTATTAAGATAGCAATATATGCGGCATGCATTCGTAACTTTCTGAAAACAAGCATCCGAATCAATCGGATCTTCAACCCATGAACCCACAGGAGGTCCATCATGAACACACTCAAAGGTTTTCAATTTCGATGGCGCCTGCTGCTGATCCTCCTGGCCGTGGCCCTTTTGGCGGCCCTGGCTGTGGCCGGCCAGACGATGAGCGTGCAGGTGAAAAGCGGCCAGGTGCGCAAATCTCCCACGTTTCTAGGGCCAGTCATTGCCAAATTCGCTTACGGTGATCGCGTGCAGATTCTCACGCAGCAGGGCGCATGGTATCAGGTGGCTCTGCCGTCAGGCAATGGCCAAGGCTGGATGCACACATCCGCCCTGACTGAAAAGAAGATTGTCCTCAAAGCAGGTGCCACGGATGTCTCCCAAGCCGCCTCCAGCGACGAGTTGGCCCTCGCAGGCAAGGGATTCAACCAGCAGGTGGAAAATGAATATCGAACGCGCAACCCGAACCTGAATTTCAGTCAGATCGACCAGATGGAAGCGCTTACCATCTCCCAGTCCGAGATACAGGCGTTTATCCAGAATGGCCGGTTGACGGCGCAAGGAGGTGCCCAATGAACCAGACATCCCGCAGGGAATTTCTCATGCTCAGTGGCCGGTTGGCCGTATTGGGATTGGGCGCGGCCACTGCCGGGCGACTTTTAGCAGGCTGCGCAGCCCTGGATACCATAGCGCAATCCGGCATCACGATTCCTGTCGCAGGTTACAACATCAATACCGCCTCTATTGCCAGCAGTGTCAAGGCGGTGAGCAAAACCTTCGAAGACATCACGCCTGAGCAGGAGTATTACATCGGCCGCACCATCGGCGCGCAGATCCTGAACAAGTACCGACCTTACAACAGAATGTCCGCCAACCGTTACATCAATGTCATGGGCCAGACCCTTGCCCAGGCTTCTGACAGGCCGGAGACATTTGGCGGATATCATTTTATGATCCAGGATTCAGATGAGATCAACGCCCTGGCCGCGCCTGGCGGTCTCATCTTCATTACCCGCGGAATGCTGCGCTGTTGTCCCCATGAAGAAGCCGTAGCCGCGGTGCTGGCCCATGAGATCGGCCATGTTCAGCATCAACACGGCCTGCAGGCCATCAAGAAATCCCGGCTGACCGACGCCCTGACTACACTGGCGGTGGAAGGCACCAAGACCTTTGGGAATGAGCAACTGGCCGGCCTGACCGCGGCCTTTGAAGATTCTATCACCGATATCACCAGCACCCTGATCAACAGCGGCTACTCCCGCGCATTTGAAAAAACCGCCGATGTCGCAGCGGTCGAGATTTTACAACGGGTGGGATATAACCCCAACGGGCTGGTGGACATGCTCCAACAGATGGGCCGGCAGCTCAAACCCGGACGTCTCGATTTTGCCAAAACCCATCCCGATCCCAAAACCCGCATCGCACAGATCACACCCCTGATCGGCGACTACCAGCCGGTGAAGGTGATCAAAAACCGCCAGAGCCGCCTTGAGGCCGCATTAAAGGGTGTCTGAAACATGCCGATGTCAGCCGAGACCCGCAAAAAACTCCGGCAAGGCCTGTATGTTGGCCTTGCCGGCGCCCTCCTGGCCCTTTCCCTCTGGTTCTTCAAAGGGCTGGACACCTGGGAATACAAGACCTGGGACTGGCGCGTACAATTGCTGGCCCGGCCCGGAAAAGCCACCGACAATATCCGCATCATCCTCCTGGACCAGGATAGCCTGGATTGGGCCAAGGAAGTCAACGGCCTGTCCTGGCCTTGGCCGCGCGAACTTTACGCCGCCCTGATCCAATACTGTAAACGAGCCGGCGCCAAAGCGCTGGCTTTTGACGTGCTCTTCACCGAACCGTCAGCGTACGGCGTGGCTGACGACGAGGCTCTTGGGGCTGCCATCGCCGATTTCGGCGCATTTGCCGCCGGCTCGGTCTTTTTAGGGGAGCATACCGGCAGCCGCAATCACTGGCCAAAAGAGCTGGCTGCACCGGATTTGATCGTCCAAGGAGTGGAAGACTGGCTGGCCACAGCGCCGGACCAAAAGATGGTGCTACCCCGGGCCACTCTGCCCATTGCCGAGGTCAGCCGGAATGCCGATGTGCTCTGCGATGTCCAGCTGTCGCCGGATAAAGACGGCATCTATCGTCGGGCCGAGCTTTTTCACCGCTTCGACGGCCATAACCTGCCCATCGTGGGTCTGGGCGCATTCCTCGCGGCGCATAGAGGTACCGATGCGCAGATTGCGTCCGGACACCTGCGCATTGCGGATAAATTGATCCCCATCGATTCATCAGGCCGCAGCATCCTGCGCTTTCGCGGCCCATCCGGCACGCACCGAATGATCAGTGCGGCGTCCGTGATTCAATCGGAAATCCGGATCCTTCAGGGCGAAGCGCCCACCATCACCGATTCATCCCTCTTCAAGGACAAATATGTCTTTTTCGGCTTTTCCGCCCCTGGCCTGCTGGACCTGCGCCCAACGCCGGTCAGCGGCGTCTATCCTGGTGTGGAGATTCACGCAACGCTTCTCGATAACCTGCTCACTAATGATTTCATCGCCCCGGTTCCGCTCTGCCTGACCATATCTCTCATCCTTGCGCTCGCACTGATCAGCGGCCTTTTCATCACCTTTTTCAGCAGCTTATTCAAAAGCATCCTTGCCATTGCCTTTGCTCTTGGGTTGCCGACTATCTTTGCTCTCATCGCCTATGAAGTTGGGTATTGGCTGCCATTGGCCGTGCAGTTGACCGCTGCCGCCTTCACCCTGACCACCGGCCTTATTGTCAATTACGCCACCGAAGGACGACAGAAACGCTTCATCAAGAATGCCTTCAAGCAGTATTTAAGCCCAGATGTGATCGATCAATTGATTCAGCACCCGGAACGCCTTAAATTGGGCGGCGAACGCCGCGTGCTTTCCATCTTCTTTTCCGATCTACAGGGATTTACCACGATTTCCGAAGGGCTTTCTCCGGAAGACCTGACCGCGCTGTTGAATGAATATCTAACCGCCATGACCGACATCATCCATGAAGAAGGCGGCACGGTGGATAAATATGAAGGGGATGCCATCATCGCCTTCTGGAATGCCCCGCTCGGGCTGCCGGACCATGGCTGCCGGGCGGTCACCGCCGCACTGCGCTGTCAGGCCCGGCTGGCCGAACTGCGGCCGGCAATAAAAGCGCGCATCGGCAAGGAACTTCTGATGCGTATCGGTCTCAACACCGGTGCCGCAGTGGTAGGAAATATGGGATCAAATACTCGGTTTGACTATACGATGCTGGGCGATGCGGTCAATCTGGCCGCCCGGCTGGAAGGGGTCAACAAGGAATTCGGAACCTACACGATAATTTCGGAAACAACCCGAAAGGAGCTTGCGGAAGGGTTTGTCGTGCGGGAGCTGGGCCGGGTGGCGGTGGTGGGTCGCAAGGTGCCGGTCACCATCTATGAGCCCATGTTGCCGGCTGATGCCAAAGCGCGTGAAGCGATTCTGACCCGGTTCGCCACAGGGTTGAAGCATTATTACGCTGGTGACATCCCAGCCGCCGCTGATATCTTCGCCGCTATCGCGAACCAAGATACCCCTGCGTCACACTATCTGACCAAATGCCGGTCTCTACCAGAATCCCTGCCGGTGGACTGGCAGGGCATATGGGTCATGACCAGCAAATAGGGGATTGGTAGGTACCAAACCCCTTGTTTTGGCGAGTTTACAAAGGAATTCAGCCTCGTTTTCCATTATCGATTCGTATTTATCTGGTCAAGTAAAAACGGAAATCCGGTTAAGCTGCTTATGCCAATATAATATTCTTTTTAAAATCATTCGGATTATTATATCCCAAGTTAGAATGAAGATGATGGCTGTTATAAAACATGAAGCTAAAAGTCGAATTTTCTCTTTTATGTCATTCCCGCGAAAGCGGGGCACGAAGTGAAGCACCAGCGCTATCCAGTTTTTTCAACTGGTTCCGGACTCCCGTATTCACGGGAGTGACGAGATTTTTGGCTTTTTACGAAGCCGTCAATAGATGATTCTGGTTTTTTTAATTCAATTATGCTATCTCAACCCATGGTGGTTGTATTCCTATAAAAGACCTGAGATAAAGAATGACAGACAACTATGCAAAAATTGTCCAAGATAATCTTAATAAACTGTACGGCAATCTGCCGAAAGACCTTGCAAAGAACCTTCCGGGAGAGCAAAATGGAAAATACTTTGCTTTTAATGCATTTGGTGAAAAGTGCCTGGTTGAGCCGGAAGGGATTACTCTTGGAGATGAAGAGCGCTCTTCCGTATTTGGTATTTTAATATCCCTTTATGCCTTGAATGCTTGCCCCGATATATGTGTTCCAAAACCATTAAAGGCATTCAGGGAGTTTCCGGACAGCATGCCTTACGTAGGAGCTTTTACGACACATACTGAACATTTGCTTGTCCCACATGTCGCCAAAATAGAAAAGGCGGCACTAACAATCACTGAAGCTCTTAATGGGGAGGGAGCTCCTGCAGGAACAGGAGGGGACTTTTCCTTTATTGTCTATCCTCTGCCGAAAATTGCGCTTTGCTATATTTTTTATAAAGCGGATGACGATTTTCCTGCTTCAGTAACATGCCTTTATTCAAATAACGCACAGCTATTTCTACCAGTAGATGGCCTTGCAGATGTAGGGGAATACTGCTCAAAAAAAATTTTAGAGCTGATCGAATAATTATTCACGATAAGACGCAAAGATTCTTTTATATTTTCCTTTGTGAGTTTTGTGACTTTGTGTGAAGGAAGCAGGAGGATGAAATGGAAGAGAGAACAGGATTGGTCACAATGAAGGGGAATCCCATGACGCTTGCCGGCCACGCCTTGAAGGTCGGAGATAAGGCGCCTGATTTTGAAGTGACGGGAAATGACATGAAACCTGTAAAGTTTTCATCCTTTTCCGGCAAGGTCTGCATTATATCGGCGGTTCCGTCTCTTGATACCCCGGTATGCGACATGGAGACAAGAAGATTTAACAAGGAAGCTGCCGGGCTTGGACCTGATGTTGTTATCCTCACAATCAGCATGGATCTGCCCTTTGCACAGAAAAGGTGGTGCGGTGCGGCAGGAGTTGAGAGCGTGATAACGCTTTCGGATTACAAAACGGCCGATTTCGGAACGGCTTACGGCGTGCTTATAAAAGACCTGAGGCTTCTTGCAAGAG
Organism: Pseudomonadota bacterium; assembly: GCA_018819005.1. Lineage (GTDB taxonomy): Bacteria > Desulfobacterota > Desulfobacteria > Desulfobacterales > RPRI01 > RPRI01. The sequence continues at coordinate 5,801 of JAHJQU010000491.1, forward strand.
CCGTTTTTGTCGCGGATAAAAAAGGGATGATTCAGTATATCCAGATTGTAAAAGAAGTAGCAGATGAGCCTGATTACGGCGCGGCTATAAACGCAGTAACCAAACTCACACGATGAGACATTTTTATAAACTCCCTTTTGCCCGATCTCTATAAGTAAACCATGAACCTCTCAGGCGACCCTGACCGCCGAATAGAG
>JAHJQU010000233.1 GCA_018819005.1 Pseudomonadota bacterium
CAATGATATAGAGCTGATGCTTCCGGACAATAATGAAATCCGCAGGAGCATGCGTTTTTTGCGCGAATCAAGTTTTTCAGATAAAATTATAATATCTCTGGGGCTTAACGATTCCGCACGTACAGAAACCGATCTCATAAGAGAAACGGACCGGCTTGCACAATCCCTGAAGCCCCCCTTTATAAGTGATGTAATGTACAGCGTTTCGGAAAGTGAAACGGCCAATGAAATATTTGCTTTTCTCCAATATACTCCACATCTTATCGATGGGAAAACTCTGGAAAAAATCGATTCACAGTTAAACGACGACGGAATAAAATCGATCCTTCAGAAAAATTACAGACAGCTCCTTTCCCCTTCAAGCATGTTTATAACACCTATATTAAGAAGCGATCCTCTTGGCATAAAAACAGGTCTGCTTTCGGCATTGCAAAAACTTTCTTCTTCAACAGGTTATGAAGTCACCATAAAGAATGGCCACTTTATAAGTAAGGACGGGAAACATGCTCTTTTGATCCTTAAAACCCCCGTATCCGTTACAGACGGTTTCGGTTCAAGGAATTTGATATCTTATCTGAATAAAGAAATAGATGCCCTGCCGCCATATATTTCCGGAGATGTAATAGCAGGCCATCTCCATACCGTAAGCAATGAAATTGTTATAAAAAGAGACATAAAGATAGTATCGATAATTGCCGCCATTGCCTTTTTCTTCATATTTTTCTTTTTTTTCAGGGATATTAAAGCAGTATATATTTTTCTTATACCTCTTGCGTCAGTTGCCGTTTCAATGAATCTTTCATATTTTATTATAGGCAATCTTTCATATTTTATTATAGGCATGGGTGCAGTTATCGCCGGAATTTCAATTGATTACGGGATACATATCTATATTGCGGTACGCGCCGGTTCAAACCGGAAAGAGGCCGTGGGAAATGTTACAAGGCCAATTGTAACTGGAGCCTTAACAACCATAAGCGTTTTTGCCGCATTTTTTTTCTCGGATGTTCGTGGATTCCATCAGCTTGCTGTATTTTCGATCTTAAGCATTGTTTTTTGTCTTTCATGCTCTTTGTACATACTGCCGGTTTTCATAGAAGGCAAAACAGCACGTACTTTTCCCGCTCTCTCTGATAATATCTCAACTGTGCCCGAACTTATAACCGACAAAGCAAGGGTTTCCTGTTGGGTTATATTGCTGATTATTTTACTATTCTTATCCTCCAAAACAGCATTTAACAGCGATATAAAGCAATTTGACGGAAGTGAGCCATATATATTCAAGGCAGAAGATAATTTTCAGAGTGTTTGGGGGGAAAAAGATAATCCTGCGATACTTGTTGTAGAGGAAGAGAGCCTTGAAAAAGCATTATTAACCAATGAACGCATATACCGGGATCTGGTAAACAAATTTGGAAATGAAGATATCTCTAATTTTGCAGCAATATGGCCTTCAAATCAAACAAGAACGGAAAACTCGGCAAGATGGATCAGTTTCTGGAAAGAAAGGGAGGAAAAACTAAAAAATCTGCTCGCAAAACACGGCGCGTCATACAATTTTTCAGACGGCGCCTTTTCACCATTTTTTGAGAATCTTTATGGTGAAGTGAATGCATCCGGATTGTCTGAAGATAACCTCTTTCTCAGAAGATTAAAGGAGCGCTTCGTTCTTGAAAGCAGGGATGGCTATCAGGTATTAACCTATTTCCCTGATAATGATCAGTATATTGCAGCTTTTACGGAGTTTTGCCGGAATTATCCCGGATCATTTATAGTATCAAGAAAGAGTCTTTCAAAAGCCCTTTCTGATTCAATATCTTCTGAAATAATTTATCTTTCAGCAATAGCAGCCCTCTTTATCCCTTTTCTTACTCTTATATTGCTTAAGGACCTGCGGTTAACCATCCTTGCCCTTATTCCGGTTTTTACAGGTATTGCTGCATCGTTGGGCATACTTCCCGTACTGGGTTTAACCTTGAATGCCCCCACTATAATTGCTATTATGGTTGTAACAGGCCTGTGCATTGACTATGGAATATTTATGGCTTATACCTGCCGCTACCATTTTAACACCGGTACCGGAATATCCGTATTCCTGTCCGCGCTTACAACCCTGATAGGAGCGGGAGTTCTTCTTTTTGCCGGACATCCTGTACTCTTTTCTATAGGGGCAACACTCTTTTCAGGCGTGCTGGCAGGATATATGGTATCAATTGCAGCCGTTCCATCCATGTACAGGCTGTGGTTTAAAAATAAAGAGGTTATCTTAACTTGAAATACCTGGTACTCACTGGAATCATACTGTTATGTCTGGCTGGATGTAGCACAATTCCGTTTCAGGCGGCGCCCAGTATGTCAATGGAAAAGGCCGAGCCCGGCATGGTAAAAGAGCAGTTTTCGCTCATGCTTCCAGACAGGTTTCAAATCATAAGCACTATTGCTTTTGAATATAAAGGACAGTCCATATCCTTTATAGGGTATTCTGATATCGATACTAAGGAAAAAAAATTTATTGTGGCAGGATTAAACCCGGTCGGCATAAAACTATTTGAAATAACCGGTAATAGTGATAAAACCGAATTAAGGTTTGCGATCGAAGACTTTACAAAAAAAGGAAATTTTACTGAAGCCGTTGCCGGAGATATTAGAAAGATATATTTTGACAGGTTGCCGGCAGACAGTTCAAAAGTATATAAGAAAAAACATGAAATTGTTTTTGTTCAGGAAGAACCGGAGGGGGCAATCATGGAATTTGTTTTTGCCGGGCCCGGCAATCTTCTCGTTGAAAAGCGCTGCATTGTGGATAATAAGGTCATATGGAGAGCAAATTATTATGAATACCGCAAAGAAAACGGAAAATTGCATCCGGCGGGAATCATTCTTGAAAATATTAAATATGGCTATAAATTAATAATGAGGTTAAAAGAAATCCGGTCATGAATACTCTGGTGCAGGAAATAAAGAATTATATATCCAACCTTGAGGAAAGCGGGGATAAAATAAAAGCCAGGTTTGTTTTTCCGCCTGATTTTACCGGATTTAAAGGCCATTTTCCCGGCAGGCCTGTGTTGCCGGGCGTGTGTAAAATTCAGGCGGTTATTTCAATGCTTGAAATATGGCATCAAAAAAATATTTGTATAAAAGAGATTTCAATGGCAAAATTTTTTGCTCCTGTATTTGACAATCAGGAAATTGTTGTTACAACTAATAAAATGACCGGATTGTCTGAAGCCTCCGGCGAAATAAAGATAAAAGCGTCTGTGACAAGTAACGGAAAAAAGATTTCAGACCTTCAGTTGTTATTGAAGGTCTCATCGTAACAAAGCTTTTGAGGACCATAAGTTTTTTTACGGATTTAAGTAACCATAAACAAGAGACCAGAAACCATGAACCAGAGACCAGAAACTATAAACCATAATCCACCAACTTTTCGCCGCAAGAAAAACGGCTATTTTGAACGTATTGAGGGAATGCCGGAGCCTGTTTCGTTCAGCGTGAAAAGACGCGTCAATTTCAGTGAAGCAGATGTGATGGGGATTGCATGGCATGGCAGATATCTCATATTTTTTGAAGACGCTTCAGCCGAGCTCGGAAGGCGCTGCGGCCTTTCATATATAGAATTTTATGAGGCAAGCCTCCGCGCTCCGATAGTCCAGCTTCATATAGATTTTTTTCAGCCGCTTTTACTCGATGAAGAATTTACTGTCACAGCATCACTGATGTGGAATGAGGGAGCAAGACTCAATACGGAATACTCGATAATTAAAAATGACGGAAGCATAGCAGCAACGGGGTACACGGTACAGATGTTTACGGA
>JAHJQU010000234.1 GCA_018819005.1 Pseudomonadota bacterium
AAAGTTCTTTTATGCTCTGTTTTCTTGTAAGCTGTGCCTGTTTTATTCTTTCATTTTGTTTAAAAGAACATAAACCCGAGGAAAAACAAGTTCTTCGTTGACTTTGGCTCAGCTTTTAATTATCCTATATTAATGGAAATATATGATAAATTCGGCAGCGGGTGACGACAGATAGGTTAAGAAATATGGTGTTGAATGATAGTATTGTCAGAGGTGAAGGGGCTCGGGAAGGGTTATACTTGGATTATTTCGGCTTTCAGGAGGCCCCGTTTGCCATTACGCCGGACCCCGAGTTTTTGTTCCTTTCCCGGACGCACCAGAGCGTTATCGAAAAGCTGCTCTATGGAATCAACAATCGTTCCGGGTTTGTTCTCCTGACAGGAGAGGTTGGAACCGGAAAGACAACTATATGCCGCACTATTCTGGACAGGCTTGAGGGGAAGGCCGAAACAGTATATATCATCAATCCGTCGCTTTCCGGCGTCGAAATACTTGCTGCAATCCTGGATGACCTTGGTGTTGCCTCCTCCGCCGGTGCAACCAAAAAAGATCTGATGGACAGGCTGAACGCGTTTCTTATAGGAGCAGACCGTTTAAAGCCCGTTGTCATTATCATCGACGACGCCCAGACAATGCCGATGGAGGCACTCGAAGATCTTCGTCTGCTTTCCAACCTGGAAACCGACAAGGAGAAACTGCTTCAGATGGTACTTGTAGGTCAGCCGGAGCTTCTTACCACCATTTCAAAACCCGAGTTGAGGCAGTTGCGCCAGAGGGTTGCCATAAGCTGCACCCTTGATTACCTGAAGAAGGAAGAGGTTTCGGGCTATATTGAAAGAAGACTGTTTGTTGCAGGCAACAAAGGCCAGGTCCGCTTTACAACAGAGTCTGTTGAGAGGATCTTCAAAGCCTCAGCCGGTACTCCCCGCCTGATAAACAGGATCTGTGATTATTCCCTCATTGCCGGCTATCTGGCAAATGATCATACAATCCATAAGAGGTATGTGATACAAGCCCCAGGGAGATCGGAAGTCCTGATTCTGCCGCAGTAAAAAGTATGGCCGTAAAACCGTATTATCGTGCTGTTTTGGTATTTCTTTTTATAGTTTTGGTGCTCTTCGTATTTTACCGGGGATTTTGGGTATCCCGGGACAGAGAAGAGCCGGCAGAAGCTCCGGTTGCAAAGGATAATGCGGCGCCCCCTTATTCTCCCGAGACTGCCGAGACAAAGAGCGCAGCAGGCAACACTCCCGATAACGGCGCTCAGGCACCTGCTCTGTTACCGGAGCCTGAGCCGCAGAATCCCGAATCAGCGGTGAAAGATATGAGCGCACAGCCGGAATCCCAGTCCAGTTCATACACGGTATTGATTGCTTCACACAGGTTAGCGGATAATGTACTCCGGGAGGCTTCACGATACAGGGCAAACGGCGTGGATTCCCACTGGGTAAAAGTGGACCTGGGTGAAGAGGGAATCTGGTACAGGCATTTTGCCGGGCGATTTACTGGCAGGGCCGAGACCTTGCGGTTCATCCAGGAGAGCGGGCTGGCCGGAGCCAGAATTCTGGCCGCTCCATGGGCGATTAGTGTTGGCGAAGGAATGTCGCGCGAGGTAATTGGCGGCATTGCGGATATGCTGAGAAGCAACCAGTATGACGGCTATGTTCAGGAAATGAAAAACGGCGGTTACAGGTTGCTGGTGGGCGCTTTTGTCACAAAAGAAGGAGCTGAAAATGCCGCGCGGGAGATAACGCTCCCGGGCATCGTTCCCAAGATTGTGATGCGGTAACTTTACATGAATCACCTCCCGACTAATTGGGAGAAGAACCTTATTTATGAACACATCAAGCTTGATGGCCAATTGATTACAGGAGAAATGAATGAGTCTGCTCAACGCGGCTTTAAGAAAAAAAGATAAGAAAAACAAGCATCCCGAAGCTTCCGCGTTGTTTCAGAAAACGGGCAGGATTCCCGGAAAGTCGAAGCTCCGTATATACGGAATGATAGTATGCGTTGTGTTGGGTCTTGGATTGGCTGTTTTATTTATGATGGAAAGATATGTGCCTGAAAAATTGAGTTCACCGATTGCCCCGCCGCCCGATAACCGGGCAGTCAGGCAGGAGATAGAACCAGCCGGTTCAACTTCGGGCGGGGAAGTTGTGCCCCGTGGACTGGAAAAGACTGGAGCGCCCGTGACGGATCTGCCCGTAATTGCTGTTCCAGAAGAGTCCGGACAGGCCGTTGAGCCGGCAGTGAAACAAAAAACTTTGCAGGAAACCGATAGTATCGTTAAAAGAGCCGCGGTTAAAAAGGGAAAAAAAGCGATCGGGACTAAGGCATCCGGGAAGCAGGAGACTCTTAAATCTCCAGGGCAGGAGTCCACGAGCCCGTTTTACGAAAAGGCCGTTTTCTATCACCGGCAAAACAGGCTGAAAGAGGCTATCGTTATGTATCTGCAGGTGCTTGATAAAAATCCTCAGAATACAGACGCGCAGTTTAACCTTGCTTCCGCGTATCTGAAAAACAGAGAATTTGCGATGGCGCTGCCGATACTTAAGAGCCTGTCGGAAAAAGATCCTGATAATCCGCAGATCATGATAAATCTTGCCATCGCCCGGATGGGGATGGGTGAACCAGGCATTGCGGTTTCACTGCTCGATGCGGCGCAGCAAATCAAAGGCGCACCTTCTTTCGACATCTATTTCCACAAAGCCGTGGCATTAAGCCGGCTCGGGCGGTTGGATGAGGCGAGGACTTTTTATGAAAAGGCCGGGACGATAGATCCTGAAAACGTCCGGTTATTCTTCAACATGGCCGTGCTTTACGACAAGATGGAGTTGTACGGCGAAGCTCTTCAACACTACCGGTTGTTTCTGGACCGGAAAGGCTGGTCGTCTGATAATGAAAAAAAATCGGTGGATGACCGTGTGATGTTTTTGACCGGATTTATTGAAAGGCGGAAAAACATGATTCAGTACGGAAACGGAACAACATCAACCGGGGAAAATATAAAATGAAGAAACGGATAGGTGATATAATAGTGGATATGGGGGTTATAGGAAATGACCAGCTCAAAATGGCCCTTTATGAGTCCAAAAAGACAGGCGCCATGCTTGGGGATATTCTGCTGAGGCTTGACTGGATAAGCGAAGAACAGATGCAGATGGCTATAGCAGTTCAGAGCGGGGCCAAGATCATGGACACTTCCGACGTGTCGATAGATTTTGATCTGATCTCACGCATTCCCGAGGATTTTGTCGCAGCCAACAACATATTCCCACTGGCGCAGGAGGGACGGACCCTCAAGATCGCCACTTCCAACCCGTTTGATGTGCTGGTCAGGGATAACCTCTCCCGGATGACAGGCTGCCGGGTCGAGTCTTACATAGCGCCGAAAGACTGGATCAGGAACTCAATTGAGCTGTATTACAAGACCGCAGCGATAATAGATGAAGAGATTGAAAAAATCACCCTGTCGGGTGTTGTGGACCAGTTCGACTATAACCAGAACATCCAGCTTGCCGATCTGATCATAGAAAAGGGGCGGGTGCTCAATGCCAGCGATATCCACATCGTGGGAGACACAAACCTCGTCAGAGTATATTACCGTATCGATGGTGTTCTGCATCAGAAATATCTTTTTCCAAAACGGTTTCAGCAGGGCCTGGTCACGCGTTTCAAGATAATGGGGGACATAGACATCTCCAACCCCAATATTCCGCATGACGGAAGGATAAAATATTCCGGGAAAGGCGGTGATATCAACATTCGCGTATCCACTTTCCCGACGCATCTGGATGAGACGGTTGTGATGCGGCTCTTGATATACAGCGGCGTGGTGGGAAATCCGGAAAGGCTCGGTTTTGAAAAGGAAGATCTGACAAAATTCATAAAGAGCATCAGGCGGCCCTACGGCCTTATGCTGGCGACCGGCCCTACCGGCTCAGGCAAGACCACCACGCTTTATTCTGCCCTGATGACCATAAACAGCCCCAATGTGAGCGTCATAACCGTGGAGGATCCGATCGAGTATGTCATCCCGACAATCCGGCAGACAGCCGTCAATCCGAAGGCCGGGCTGACATTCGGAAATGCGCTCCGTTCGGCTATGCGCCAAGATCCGGACATTATACTGGTGGGCGAGATCAGAGACCAGGAGACGGCTGAGCTTGCTATACGTGCGTCAATTACCGGGCACCTGGTCCTGTCGACACTGCATACCAATGATGCGGCTTCAGCCATCAACAGGCTGATAGATCTTGGAGTGAATGCCAGCATGCTGGCTTCTTCCATAACAATGGTGGCCGCCCAGCGGCTTCTCCGGAAGCTGTGCCCACGCTGCGCCGTTGCGGCCGTTACAAAACCGGAAGAAAAGGAGATTTTTATAAATAACGGCCTTGAGCCGCCGGAAGAGATGTTAAAAGCAGCAGGGTGCGATGCCTGCAACAAATCAGGTTACAGCGGCAGGAGCGCCGTGTACGAAATAATCATAGTCAACAGGGAGATACAGGAAATGATCTTTTCAGGCGTTCCCCAGAGCGCTATAGAAGATGCGGCTGTAAAAAATGGCACCAGTCTGCTGCTGAAACAGGCCCTGAAAAAGGTTAATTACCGGATGACCTCCCTGGAAGAAGTGCTGCGCGTGGTGGCGTATGCCTAAGTTCCAATACAGGGCGGTTGACGGTTCCGGTCGTTTGCTCAAAGGCACTTCCGTTGCAGCCAATGTTTCTGAAATGGAAAAACAGTTGCGGGGGGCGGGGCTGACACTGATTGACAGCCGGAAGATCGTCGAAGGGATAGGAGCAGGAGCCGGAAAATGGTTATCCGGGAAAATCAAGCCCCGTATAATAATTGAGTTCTATTACCGGCTTTCCCAGACGCTGGAACTTGGTCTTCCTATCCTGTCGGCCCTGGAGGAGAATGAAAAAATCATTCCGTCCAAAGCGATGCGCAGGATTGTCGGCGAGATGAAGATCTCCATTGAAGCCGGCAACATGATGAACGAGGCGATGAGCCGTTTCCCCAAGGTTTTTCAGAAGCTGGAAATGGGCATCATACGTATGGGCGAACAGTCGGGTGGGTTGCCGAAGAGCCTTAAAAGCCTGGCCGAGTTTATGGAATGGAGGGAAGATATCCGTTCTACCATCAGGCGTGCCACTATCTACCCGTCATTTATCATTCTTTCAATAGGTGCAGTGATCGGAATGTGGGTGGGATATGTGCTGCCCCGTATGGCAGGCCTTTTGAAAGAGATGGGAGTTCCGCTCCCGCCCGTTACAAGGGCGGTTCTTGGCGTAAGCCTCTTTTTCCAGGGATACTGGCTGTATATTCTGACTGGTATAGGCCTTATGGTTGTTTTGTTCCTGATGTTCCGGAAGACGAAAAACGGAGCTGTATTTCTTCAGAAGTATATGCTGAAGATTCCGGTCATAGGGCCTGTTGCCACCAATATAGCAATGGCCCGGCTGAGTCAGAATTTTGCCACGATGTACGCGGCAGGCGTGACGCTTCATAATATCTTCGAGATTTTGGCGGACAATGTCCTCGGGAACCGCTACCTTGAAGGACGGCTCGAAGAGGCTTACAGGGAAATCCAGCGGGGACAGTCAATCGCGGCCGGTTTAGAGGCGGTCGGAGGATTTCCGCCCCTGCTGCTTGGGGCCGTGCGGAACGGTGAGACCACCGGGACACTCGATGTATCCTTTGCCAGACTCGGAACCTATTATAACAACGAGGTAAAACGGTCGGTTCAAACGATGGTAAACATGATAGAACCCCTCTCCATCCTATTCCTGGGCGGCGTGTTCGGCCTTATAGCCCTGTCTATTCTTCTTCCGCTATACGATGTAATGAGCCAGTTTAAATAAAAGGTTTCTCACTGTTTCGTGTGGGTGACCCCCACTCTTGGATGAAATTCGACAAACTCAGAGCTGCAACAAAAACTTATTTGACAGGATTTACAGGATTAACATGATTATTTGTCGGGCCGCTCCGGAAGAGCGGTCCGAAACACGCATCCGCTTCGCGGAGACCGGTAAGCGCAACCGATCACTTTGTAGATCAAATCTTCTCTTTCCACCGGATTGTCCCTCTCATCGCAGGCGATGACTTATTGCCTGATCCGCCTCAGGCGGACAGGCAACATCCTGTACATCCTGTTAATCCTGTCTAAAAACCTTAGTGAATAAAATTTGTGGTGAAAAATGCAATGAGAAAAAACTTGCAAGAAAGAAATATATTATTTATTATACACAGGGTGTGTGTACCCATATATGGCATAATTTGAAGGAGGTGCAAAATGCCTAATGTAACCATCTCTCTAAATGAAAACTTGTTGAAATTAGGGAAAAAATACGTTGAGAAGCATAATACATCGTTAAATGCCTTAATCCGCAAATTCTTAGAGGAGACCGTAAAGGATCAATCAACGGACTGGATTGATGAATGTTTTAATCTCATGGATAAAACTAAAAGTAATTCAGAAGGCAGAAAATGGAAACGAGAGGACTTATACGATGTCTAAAATTTTCATTGATACCAATATTTTAGTTTATTCGATGGATGATTTTGATTTAGAAAAAAAAGAAAAATCCAGATTTCTTTTAAAGTCTCTGACAAAGAAACATTACGGTGTGATATCAACTCAGGTAATGCAAGAATTTTATGTAGCTGTAACCAGAAAGCTTTGTGTTGATCCGGTAATGGCAAAAAATATATTACATTCTTTTGAAAGATTCGAAATTATTACCGTTACCCCAAATCTTATAAATGATGCCATTGACTGTAGTATTATTAACCAATTATCTTTTTGGGATTCTCTTATTCTTGTTTCGGCGGAAAGTGCAAATTGCAAAGAAGTTTGGACAGAGGATTTAAACGATGGTCAAATCATAAGAGGTGTAAAAATTGAAAATCCACTAAAATAATTTTTTGGTCGATGAATAAAGCACTGGCCGGGATTATTTGAACAGCAAAAAGAATTTATTAAGTGATAAGCTGCTCTTGTTCAAGCTGCTACCTCTTTCTTGGGAAGTGATGCCCGGTAAACTACATCCGGTGTTCTCCAGTCAAGTTTTTGATGCCGCCGCGACAGTTATACAATTCAAAATAATTCCCAAGCTCTATCCTTGCCTCACCGGAACGGATGAAGCCTGATACTGGGAACAAATTGTTACTATTTAATGAGCAGCTTGAGAAGTGAGAATGAAGCGTAGCGTAATGAGCATCCTACTCAAAGCTGATATTGGGTTCTTATTCCTGGAAAAAAAACTTTTTAGCAATGTGGTCATCCACAAAACCTGAATTGAAAGAAACATAAAGCCCACACGAGTAACCAATATTTGAGATGTACCCTTGAAGTTTTGCGATGTCACATTCTTCGCCAGGTTGCCCCTCTCTTTTAATCTCTATAGCAAGTAGATTCGGTCCTTTAGCCCCGCGCATATGGACAATAATGTCGGGGAATACTCTACCAGTTTTTCGAAGCAATTCCTTGCATTCATCACTCAATGGCATTTCTTTAAGTTGATCACCATTGCGATTGTATTCACAATCGACATTCCAACCAGGAAATTGTGCTGCCAAATTAACAGCGAATCGATGTGCTATGCACCTCTCGCCGAGATTGTGCTCCAACAAATATTTATCGTTTATTGGTAATGTGAGCAGATTTAGAGCATTATCGATCTTCGACTTTATTTCGTCTATTGTAATTCCATGTGGCATAAAACTTATCCTGGTATCTATCCAAAAATGTTTAGATTGATCTGCATAAAACGCGGATCATCATAACAACTACCCATTTCAGTAACACGGGTGGTTGAGAATACATTCAATTTAACTATTTTAACTAATCCGCCGACATAGTCAGCTTATATGGATACCCAAAAATCGACACCAAGTATCAGTTTTGATCGGACATCGAATTGCGAATCCTTGATTTTCTCATGGCCGTCCACCACCGCCACCGCCACCACCACCTCCGCCACCTAACAATGTCAGCTGAAAGCCTTTTTCGGCAACATTGCTATTACTGTCACTGACCCGAACCATAAAAGAATCACCAGGTAATGTTGGTGTACCGCTGATGGTTGCGCCCCCGGCAGTGGAGTCCCAGGGTGTAAATGTTAGACCCGAAGGGAGGGAGGATAGAGGAATAAGCTCGATTGTGTATAGAGGGTTGGCTGGGTCTGGATCTGGAACGCCTCCTTCGGCGTATATTGTTGCGTTGTAAGGAGAGTCTAAAACCGCTTTCGGGAGTTCATTGTTCAATATTCTGAGCCTGCCTGTGGTATAGCTGAAGCATCCGGCCTGATTACGGAGTTCTTCCAGAGATACTGCCCGGACCAGATCTGCGGTTCCGGAGGCAATGGTTCCCGCAAAAGCTCCTGAAACTGCTGGTGTTGTGTTTACAGTCATATCTTCTGCGCCGCTTATTATAAGGAAAGCTGTGTTTAATGCTGCAGCGCCGTATGAAAGGGTTGTGCTGCTGCGGCCGCAGATACCGCCCGTGGCGATGGCAGTCAGATTGTTGTCATAAATATAGATCAGCGAACGGCCCCAGCCATCAATGCTGCTTGATACAACGGAAGGAAAAGCTGTGGCATCAGGAAGCCTGCCATTTGCTGCCGCCCATGCAATCACAGATTGCGTTGCAGCGGTGAGGCTTTCACCGGTCCTATCATATTTGGCTTTTTTTGCCCTTGGTCCCACAAGGGTAAGGCCTGCGCCGATCAGGGCGCCGATAATCAGTATAGCGATAATCAGAGGCATCAGGGCAAAACCTTTTTTGTTGACAGGTCTCATTTCATATCTTTCTCATAGCGGATTGATTGTTAAGACAAAACTTTTTACGGCGCAATTGTCATTGGTTCCTGCCGGATCATTGTTGTCACATACCTGGATACTGATGTTATAGGCAGTGCTTGTTGTTGGTGTACCGCCGATGGTTGCGGTCCCGGCTGTGAATGTAAGGCCCGGAGCAGGGGGGGATGGAGTAACCAGGCTCCAAGTGTAGGGGGGAACACCTCCAGCAGCGTAAATGGTAACGCTGTATCGCCTTCACGCCCATAGGGCAACTCGTTGCTTACGATTCTGAGTGGCGGACCAAGGCATCCGGTTTTGACTTTCAGCTCATTTAAGGTGACCCACTCCGCAATGTCGTCGTATTCCTCGGCCCGGTTCAGTCGGTTAACTGCGGCATCGTAATTGGGGCAGTTTGCGGCAGTTGTGCAGTTGTCTACGGCGGGCTCACCGATATCATATACGCCGATGCAGGTCTCACCGGCAGGTAAGCCGGCTGGGCAGGGGACGATGCCGATCTGGGGGTTCACATTCTCCGAGCCTGTTGCAACCAAAAAGGCAACATTGGAAACCCTGCTGGTGCATGCAGGATCGCGGCATACGGTAAGATTTGTGGTTTTTCGCCCGCAGATGGTACCGGCGGTCTGCAACTGGTTATTGGCGTCTGCGGGAAAATAGTAAAGCGGCTGGGTGAAGGCATCTCTCCGGTTGGTGACTACCTCGCAGAACTCGTCGACGGCGATTGTATCCGATATGTTGTCACCCCAGATCGGGATTCTCCCGTTTGCCGCTGCAAAACCTACGATTGATTCTTTCGCCGCCTTAAGTATTTCTCTGCTTTCGGTGCGCTTGGCCCTTATGGTAAGAGGCCCCACCAGGGAGGCGCCGAATCCCACTATAAGGCCAATGATGACAAGGACAATGGCAAGCTCAATGATGGTAAAGCCTTTTTGTCCGGATGGTCTCATGAGACCTTTGCATAACGCCCCCTTTTGCCCGATTTCCCCTATTTCATCGTTAGGTTCAAATTTCAATCCTCGAAATACCGAATTTATTCCTGCGGTTGCAATTACCACCTTCCTTGAACTTGAGCAAAATCTGACATTCTTCAAAGGTTTCATAATTTATATCTTTGTCCGGCCTTAAAACACTCCGGCGTCGTCAATTATGTACGTATGTACGGCACCGGAGTGTTAAAAAAAGGCCTGAAGTATGATCAGAAGGCTATGTAAAAGTTGGCGATGGTGTTTCCGGCTGTATATACGGCACTCCCTGCGATCGAACCTGTGTTAACGACACCGTCATCATACTTGACGTCTATTTCCAGGCACGCCTCGGCCGGCAGGTTGGTGTACCAGATATAATGTCTGGCAGTTCCGGGACCAGGGTCAACCCACTGTACGCGAGTTGTGCCGCCGAAGGCGTTGGAGGGATATGGAGCTGCGGCAGTGTAGGCGCCTGAGACCAGGTTTGCAAGAACAAGGTCGGTGAACACACCGGGCGCCTCAGCTGCATATATCTGGCCGTTATTATCGCCAGGAGCGGTATCTACACCCGGCGGGAACAGGGTGCTGTTTTCATCTCCGGGGTACTGTCCATACTTGTCGTAGAAAGTCATGACGGCAGCCCTCATTTCATCGGCCTGTTTGACGACCCGTTTTACCTTGGCGTTGTTGATCATCTCCTGGCCCTTCAGAATACCGCCAATAAGCAGCCCTATGATCACCATGACTATGGCAATTTCAACCAGTGTAAAACCTTTCTGGTTGTTGCGTAATCTTAACTTTTTCATATTATGCTCCTTCATTATTTAGTTTTATACCGGATTCCGGTATTGTTTGAACCTATTATAAAACACTGATGGGAAAAACACAAGTTAATTTTTCAGGTTGTTTAGACTGAAGACTGAAGGCTGTTAGTCTAAGGTTTTTACGGAAAAACCTTACAGTCCATCTACCTTCAGTCTATCCGCCTGAGCATTAATCTATTCCCCTGCTTTCGGGCCGATTTTTTTGATGTATGGCGTGATGAACATTACCAGTTCCCTGTTTTCATGACGGTTTTGCATATGCCTGAAAAAATTTTTAATATATGGTATGCTGCTCAACACCGGCAGTCCCGCCTCATTGAGCTGTCGTATCTGGCTGATAAGTCCCGCCAGAACTACGGTGTTGCCCTCCCTGACACGGACAGTTGTGGCAAGCTCACGCAGATCGATGATCGGATTTGAGATGTTCTGGACAGAGGTTGCGCCTGTGGGGATCTCGACACGTTCCGTTCCCTGTATCCTTGTGATTGTAGGCACTATGTGAAGTGTAACGATCCCGTCTTTGGATATCTGCGGAGTAATTCCGAGCTGTAATCCCAGAATTGCCCGCTTGATTTTAGCTCCGATTGTAAGCACGCCGGTCTCCTGGTTTCTGTCCACGCTATCAATGTCGCCGTATGGAAACTGGTAGCCAACAGTCAGGACAGCCGACTGGTTGTTCAGCACTGAGATATGGGGATTGGAGATCACCGAAACATCCCCCTGCGTTTTTAAAAAATCGAGTACGGCTGTAAACTGGGATTGACTCGACAGAAATAGACTGCTGCCGCTGTTAATTCCTATACTTAAAACATCGGGCAAATTTTTAGCTACGTCTCCGAACTGGCCTGAGGCAGCGGAAAAGCCCACGGACATTTTAGACCAGTCAAGACCGTAACGGCTGTCATCGCTCAGGTTGACCTCCAGGATCCTGGCTTCAATAAAAACCTGCCGGTGCAGGGCCTCGGATAAAGAGTCGAGAAGCCTGACCATAGTTTCAATTTTAGCCGGTGTATCCGCCATGTAAATGATGCCGGCATTAGGATCGAGTCTTAAGATTCCGTCAGGGGACTTGATTCCCTCAAGAGCGGCGGCAATGCCGCCCCATACGTTGGTGTTTTTGGCTTCCCGCTTGCCTGTAACCTGGTATTTGCCCTTCACACCGGCGCCTTCAACACCGGAGGCGAGCATGTCGCCGCCTACATCAATGTCGGTTTCGCCCACCATGTCGAGATAGTCCATTTGATAGATACGCTCTTCAAATTTTTGCACATGCAACGTGCCGTCCTGAACTTTCCATGCGCATCCGGCCCCTTTTTCTATGATCATATCGAGGGCTTCTTCCATTGTCACGTTTTTCAGCCGGACGGTTACAAGCCGTGACAGGTCTACGTCCGAATCCACAGCGAGGTTCAGTTCGGATTCTCCGACAACGGCGCTGACGGCAATTCCCAGGCTTACCTGGTCAAATACCAGGGAAAAAAGCTTCGGCTTTTTTGTGAGGTTTCTTGAAACCGGCACATATGTTTCCGAAAAGGGTGGAGGGCCGGGAGGCAGGGTAGTCTTCTCCCTGTCCAGGATTTCAGACGGCTTTTGCATATTGTTCAAATACGGAGTTGTGACCGGTTTGGGCTCCTGGATGGCACATCCGGTCAAAAGCAGCGTCATGCAAAGAGCAATCACCGGTAAATATTTTAATTGTGTTGAAAAAAAACGCATGGTCACCTCTATTTGGCCTCAGCGGGCGCTTACTTACTAATGGAATAAAATACATTGGGCGCCGGTATGACCCGGTTTTGCCCTTTTCCGGCAAGGATAACTCCCCCTGCAGTTATATTTATTACGGTAAAGCCCATGATCTTGTCATTTTTATGCAGCCGCTTTCCTTCCATCAGGGCTATAAATTCAGGGCTGCTTCCGGCGCCTGTAACCTGTAAAATACCTGTCAGACGCGGAAGCGGGTTTTCTGCCGGCACTTCCGGTTTGCCGTCTCCGGGTTTGTTCGCCAGTGGCGTTACTTCAGGTTTTGCAGGAGGATCCAGGCGGGCGATCACTTTTTCCATATCCGGTTTTTCAGAAAGGTTGTTTGATTCCGGCCCGGTTGAATCCGCAAGCTGTTTCCATTTGGCGCTTGCGCGTTTGAGCCCCTCCGACCCTTCTGCTATCGGACGGCCGAAAAGATCGGTCAGCAGGTAGGCGTTAACGACGATCGCAACAATACCCGCTATTATAAAAGCGTCTATTATAAGCCGTTTGTAGGTGCCGCTCCGGGTCATGTGCCTCCTGAAGATTTCTGCGCGCCGTCATCTTGTGCAATTTTGTAACGGAAGAAAAAGGAGCCGTTTGTTACTGCCTTATTGAAAACAGGGTCGATGCTTATCTTAAGATCAACGGCCTTAAGAAAAGGCATCTCCCTGTTAAGAGTTTGAAACCACCTGAAAGCGTCTGAAAAGCTTCCTGTAAAGGAGATATCAACCGGCACCTGGCCTTCAGAAGCCGTTATCGGCTGCCTGTTGAGTGTTATCGGAGGCAGGTGGTGGTTCGATGAAAGCTTCTTGATACGGTTGTCGATAGTCAAAAGCCCTAAATCAACTGATTCTACATCAAGAAAAAGACGGTTGCCTTCAGCAGAAATGCCGGCAGTGCTTTCCGAATGCTGCTTCCAGAACTGTTCATCCATCCGGAGTGTTTCAATCTCTTCTCTTGCGAGTTTCAGCCGCTTGATCTCTGAAGAGTTGTACAAAGTAATTAGGAAAACGGCAGACCAGACAAAAGCGATTAATATCCATTTATTTCGCATGCTGTCCATCATTTCATATCCACCTTGATGTGAAACTTGTAGCCCTGAAGCGCCGGATCTCCTGCGCTTCCATCCACATCAAATCCGATATCCCCCATAACGGGTGGACGGCTTGGGTTCAGATTGCGGGCCAGGCCTTCAACCATGGCGGAAAGAGTCGATTTTATCTGGTCGGGCCCGTCGGCGCTGACAATCCCCCTTATGGTAACCTGAGAAGGGGATTCAAGGTTGAACAACAGTTCTCGGACTGTCACGTTTTCAGGCAAACTGAGTGCTATGCCGGAAAGGATGTCAGCAGGATCGGTCCTTTGTCTTTCATTTATGACAATATCGAGCATTTCGTTATAATGCGCTACGGTCCTGCGGTTGTCCGACATATCTTTTGACATGGAGGCGGCTTTCGGCGAAATATTTCTATTAGACCAATAGCTGAAATAAGCGGTTTCGGCGCAAAGCAGCATGAGAGTGATAATGCCCGTGATGATTCCGGTGAGCTGAACAGAACGCCAGAATTTTTCCATAACCACAATCCGGTGGCTTATGGCAGGTATCGTTGCAGAGTCGATGTCGTCAAGGGAAAAAGCCTCCAAAGGTCCGGGGATCGGATTTTTATTGCCGGCATCCCGGCCTTCTCTCCTGCCTGTTCCTAAACGCCGGATATTTTTTCCGATCTTCTCGGAAAGGCCCGTTTCATCTATATTCGTTGAGGAGACAAGGTGGAACCTGCTGATTTCCGATTTTACTTTCTGGGAAAAGAGATAAAGGGACTGGCTGATTTCAAATGCCAGAGCGTCAAGCTTCTCATTTTTGCCTTCGGAGGATTCGGGGAGTATAATGCTTCTGGAGAAGAGTAAGTTTCCGTTGACATAAAAGTACAGGTAGCTTTCAGCCGGCAGCGCGTGAATGATGCAAAAGCTTTCGCCGGGTTTATCATCTGCAGATTTGCCTAATTTGTCCTGCCAGATGTATGCCGGCGTTGTGATACGGTCCGGCCGGAGGCCCGCTTCGGACAGACGGTTGTAAAGACTGAAAGCGAGCGGCTCCTTCAGATAAAATGCGTAGAGACTGCCGGGGGCTTGGCCTGTTTTAAAGTAAGAGTAATTAAAGAAATCGGATATATCTGGGCTGGCCGGAAATGATTCAGCAAGCTTTCTTCGGATGAAGGGCTCCGCAACGGACCTCTTCCCAGATGTAAAAGGATAAATGGAATTCCCTGTAACATAATCAGGCAGGACCAGAATAATTTCTTTCAATTTTTTTGCTTCGGCAGGAAGGGGAACTGATAAAACATCAGCCGATGATGTCTCTGAGAACGGGATAATTCCTAAAATCTTACACTATCTTCTTTTCCGCCGTAAAGGATTATGAGCAGCTGATGATTATAAAATATTATGATAAGTTTGTTTTTTCTGTTCATGCCGTTTCGGGCTGTCTCCAATGCATTGTTCAATTTTAGGAGCCGTTACAAAATAACCATTACATTTCTGAGCATTTTGTTAGGAGCCGTTACAAAATAACCATAGCATTTCTAAACATTTTGTTACGGCTCCTTATGCCGGTCATAGCATTTCAATGTTACGGTTATTTTTGAACGACGGCTCAGCGGCTTTTAAAACTTTGTGTTCCGCATAAATACTCTGAGAAGTATAATATCTTGTATAATGAAATTACACAACAAATAATATTAGGATCACCTCCGAAAGAGTTGGTGATCCTCTTAGGATTCAAGGGTTCAAGGGTTCCAGGGTTCAAGTGCTACAAAGTGATGAACGGAGTAACATAACCTTGATGCATTGTGCCGGGAACAAGGTGAAGGGAGTTGTTTTTATATAGGGAGCTTTGTGGTTTCGCGTGAGAAATATAATTTTTTTGCCGGTTTTGCACAGAATTTCAGAGGTAAGAAACCGTCATTATCACTTGGCCTGCTTTTCCCTTACGATCACCGAAAGCAGTATGGAGCCTGCAAGTAACCCTACCACAACTCCAAGCGAGAGCAATGCAGGGATTTTTATCCAGCCCGAAATCAGCATCTTCACGCCGACATAGAGCAGGATTATCGAGATTCCTGCCTTCAGAAACCTGAAATATTGTATAACTGAGGCCAGCAGGAAATAGAGCGAGCGCAGGCCCACCACAGCGAAAACATTGGAAGTGTAGACGATAAATTTGTCCGCAGAAATAGCCAGCACTGCGGGTATGGAATCTACAGCGAAGATCAAGTCCGATGTTTCCACCACAATAAGGGTAGCTAAGAGTGGCGTGGCATGCCAGACTTCCTTCTTAACGAAAAAGTTAGGGCTCTCTATTGTCTTTTCAAAAGGTATGAATTTTGCCATCAGGCGCAGTATGGGGTTTGCGCTAGGGTCCATATCTGATTCTTTATGGACAATCATTTTGATAGCTGTAAATATAAGTATCCCGCCGAAAAGATAGATTATCCAGTGGAAA
>JAHJQU010000235.1 GCA_018819005.1 Pseudomonadota bacterium
ATCAGTGGCATAGCCATGCGTGCCCTGAAATTTATATAATAAGAATATCAGTTGTTTTTCAGATAAAGGTGTTTTGAATTATTGAACCGCAATATCGAACGCATTCCCCTTTCGCATGAGGCGGACTGCACAGAACCTCAATCTTACATTTAACTGTAACAAAAGGAGTGAAAAATGCTGGTAAAAAACTGGATGAGCAAAAAGGTTTACACAATCGAGGAAAATGATTCGATGCAGGATGCAATAAATTTAATAAAAAGCCATAAAATCAATATGCTGCCGGTGATGAATAAGGGGAAATTAACAGGAATTGTTACAGACCGCGATCTTAAAAAAGCATCGGCATCAGATGCTACTACGCTGGACGTTCATGAGCTTAAATATCTTATATCAAAGATCAAGGTCAAAGATATAATGAGCAAAAAACCCGTAACCATTCCTCTCGATTTCACAATCGAGGAAACGGCCTGTATTCTGCTTGATAATAACATCTCAGGCGCTCCGGTTGTTGATAGTGACAAACAGCTTGTCGGAATTATAAGCAAGGCGGATATCTTCAAAGTTATCATTTCTCTGACAGGTATAGCAAAAAAAGGTGTACATTTCGGGGTAAGGGTAAAAGACCTTCCCGGTTCAATAAAAGAAGTTGCCGATATTATCAGAAATTATGGCGGTCGTTTGGCCAGTATTCTCACTTCTTACGAAAGGGTAATACAGGGATACCGGAACGTATATATCCGCGCCTACGGAATTGACCGTTCAAAGCTTAAAAATCTGTTGGCGGACCTGAAAAACAATGCTGATCTGTTATATTATGTGGATCATACCGAAAATAAAAGAGAAATTTTTTAGCTTGTTTGTAACCCGATGCTGCTCAAATAACAACTTCCTAACGGAGGTTATGATATGAAATTCAATAAAATATTGCTACCAGTAGATCTTTCAGAATCATCTCCCAAAATAGTTCCTTTCGTAGCAAGTATGGCTGAAAAATTTGGTTCAAAAATACACATTTTATTCGTAGCCCGGGTATTTCAATATTTTAAAGGCATATATGTCCCGCATCCTTCAATTGACCAATTTGAAAACGAGATTGTTGAAGGAGCCCGAAAAAGCCTGAAGGAATTTACCGGAAAACATTTCAAAGATCCTCAAAGCATTGTAACTGCTGTTGTTAAGGGTGATGCCGCAGAGCAGATTATCAAATACATTGAGGATCAGGGCATTGATCTTCTTATCATGGGCACACACGGAAGAAAGGGTCTTGACAAGGTAATCTTCGGATCTGTTGCCGAGAAGTTATCAAAAACAACACCGGTTCCGATAATGCTTGTCAATCCTTATAAAGTTAAATAGGCCCTGAGAGACCTTTGCATAACACCCCCTTTTGCCCGATTACTGCGTCAGGCTCAAATTTCAATCCTCGAAATACTCAATGTATTCCCGCGGTTAAAATTCTCGCCTTCCTTGTACTTAGACAAAACTTGATGTTCTTCAAAGGTCTCCATGAATGAACACTATTGTGTTTCAAATCCGGAAATAGACAATTTGGGGGAAGCTCAAGAAAATCAAAGGATTGCGCGGAGGCGTACGCAATGTATGCCGCACAGGAAATCCCGCAGATTGACGCCGAGATCGCACAAAAGGGCCATTTCCGGATGGGAACTATCTCGGAATGCGTTTTCCCAGGGGCGCAGTCACCCATATATAATCGACATGAGATATATCGGCTGTCGATCCCGCAGGCGCGAGAAAAATATTTCTGAAAGGAAGATTATTTCTGGCAAAAACCCTTTCAGGTATCCCGAATCTGAAAATATGTCCGTTACCGGCAAGAACAATCATAACATCATTTTTTACGTTAAGAAATGCTGTTTCGGCCATTGTTTCATCCCAGACGGACTGGGCCATGTAAAAATTATCGAAATTATCCCTCCCTTTTATCCTGTGCATTTTAAACACTTCTTCAACATATTCTTTGCGGGTAGTATTTGATGTATCGATATTTTCAGGGAGATACCTTTTTTCATCACCGGAAAGACTTTCAATGCCTCCGGTTGCAATCTTTGGCGGAATATGAAAAGGTAGATTTAAACCAACGATTCTGATTTTCTTTTCCTTTAAAAATTCAAAGATATCACTGTACAGGTCAAAATCATATTTCCAGTTTGCATACCAATGGGTTTTGTTAATGAATGTTTTACGGTCAAGACTCCCTTCAGTCCATTCATTAAGTATCTGCTGGTAAGTCCGGTCAAACATTTCCATTCCGACTGCAATATTCGGATTATAGCCGTAAAGCTCCTTTATTATCTTCAACTGTAAATCATGATGGGATTTCGCAGTATGTATTTCCCCGATATAAACGAAGCGCGCCTTTTTAAGATCGGCCACAAATTCATCGTAAGAGACAGGGGCTCTTGTTCCGGCCGAAATGATTGTTCCTGCAGAATACCTGATAACCGAATCATTTATCATAAGTTTTTTGGGAAACAAGGCGCACCCGCACATTATCAATGCAAGACAAATGCTCATTAAAGGAGTGAAAATTCTGTTTCTGAGAATTACGCCGCCATCTGTTAATTCATCTTGATTTATCATTGTATATTCATTTAAATATCAGGAAATACCTGTTATCTGCATTTCCAGCCGAAAGCAGCGGGAAATGCGCTCACTGCTCAGGTTCAACAACAAAATGGCCAGGTTAAAAAATGACCCTTCAACCAAAACCTATGTTCAGAAAGATTATCTATCCTTTCTATGACTCTGAGACAGCGTGTATTGTAATAATAATTCTCATGCTGCTTATACTCATGTTCTCCATAGCAGGTATATCGGTTGCGCGGGAAGTGCCTCAATATAATGGCTATGTCTGGGTTCCGGTCGTTCTTGCAATAATGAGTGCTATAATCTTGCTGCCGGCGGCAATCCGCCTCATAAAGCATTATCTTGCCCGTTTTTCACATAACTCGAACCCTTGACCCCTTGAATCCTTACAGGATCAGCATCTAATTTGGAGATGACCCTGATATATCAGAAAGCACATCATCTTCAATAATCGGCCCAATAATCGGATAGACAAGCTCTATAAAATAATGGAGTATCCTTGCGGTAACACCCCAGATGATAACTTCTTCGAAAGGGTATAAAAGCTCCAGAACATCCGGGATACGCCCGTGAAATTTGGAATCAATATGGGTTCGTACAAGTTTTTTCAATGGAATTTCAAACACTTTTGAAATTTCTGACGGATCAAAACTCACGGGTTCTCTTGTTTTCCAGATCCCGATAAAAACATTCAAATCCTTCCGGTTAATAGTTTGAAAGTGGCCCAGCGATCCCATTAACTCAACCTGCCCTTTTTTAATTCTTAATTCTTCTTCCAGTTCTCTGTAGGCAGCTTCAAGCGGGCCGGCATCTTCCTTGTCCACGTGCCCTCCGGGAAGAGCCACCTGGTTCCGCCATGGATATCCTTCATTATCCGTTTTTTGAACTGTAAGGATATTAAGCTCTCCGTCATTATTAAAGAGAAGAAGGAATACGCAAGTCGAATCATAGTCCGCTCCGGCGGTTAGGCCGGGCCGGTCAGCTTTTTCCATCATTTTTTTAATATTTAAAAACAGTTCTTCCATAAGCCGAATGAATATCCCAGACCGCCGCTATTGTTGTTTTTCCGAAGCAATTAAGTTTTTCAAGTAAGATTTGAACGTCATACTCTTATAGCTGTCCGTGTGAATGTACTTTAATATAAAAAAGAGCTTGTCCGGTGGAATGTATCCGGGGAGGTTGCTTATGTTTTCTCCGTTTTCCGTAATGAACCAGTTGCTTGGCAGACCTCTGATATTATAGCCGGAAGCCGCCCTTTTTTCCTTATCTGCATTCACCCTTACAGGAATGAAACTGCTGTTTAAGATATCAATCACGGTTTGGTCTTTAAAGGTGATTTTTTCCATATCCTCGCAATATTCGCACCAGTCAGCGTAAAAATAGAGGAAGATTTTTTTCTGGCCTTTTTTCCCGAGCTCCATACCTTCTTTAAATTTGTGCCAATTTATCTTATCGGAAGAGAATGCCGGGGAATATATCCACAGAGAAATGAAATAGAAGATCATCATAATAATACATGTCAGTTTTGTTTTTTTCATTTAATACTCCCAAAGCCTCTGCCCGCACTTTCGATTAAATCCGATCGGCAACAAGCAAGAGCCCGACAAGAACAAGCAATATCCCTGCCGCAGTATTTATATACTTCATGGCAAAAGAGACCTTCTTAATAAATGTCAGAAGATAATTTATAAAAAACGATATAATAATAAAGGGAATGGCAAGTCCCGCAGAATATATGCCAAGAAGAAGAATACCTTCTGAAACCGTATCCCTGCTCCCGGCAAATATAAGAATGGACCCAAGCAACGGCCCGATACACGGGCTCCAGCCGGC
>JAHJQU010000027.1 GCA_018819005.1 Pseudomonadota bacterium
GTAACAGATGAATTTAAAACCTGCCATGACAGTTCAATTGTTTTTTCGTCCGAAAGCCCGAGCGCATACTGGACAATAGCTGAAACGGGGCCTCCCGAAGTAAATACTAAAATTTTCCTGCCGGAGCCGTGGGTTTCCACTATTTTTGAAACGCCCTTTATGACACGCTTTTTGAAATCGGCCCATGTGAATACTCCTTTTTGGTCATAGTTACCGGACACCCATCTCAACATAACCACTTCAAATATCCTCTGGAATGACTTTCGGTCCCTGTTAGCCTTCTCAATCGTAACGGAAAGAGCGGGATCTTCTTTGAGCATAAGCGGAATTTGAGAATCCCAGACCGAGAAAGAATCATATTCATCGAAATCGGGAGATACGTGAGTGTCTGGGATAGGAAAACCCGATTTTGAAAAACATTCTGTCAGCTCCTGAGCAGTGCTTTTTTGCCGCACCATTGTACCGCAATACATCGCATCGAATGACTGTTTTGTGTACAGCATATGCCGTGCAAGGAGTTTAGCCTGCCTTATGCCGATCGGTGAAAGGCAGTCATAGTCTTTTTCTCCAAACGATGCCTGCCCGTGCCTTACAAAGTAAATTTCACTCATGTTTAAAATAAATCCTCTTCGGATTGCGAATTTTTACCTGTTGTTTTATGTAAAAGCTACTATGCGGTTTCGGGAGATGTCAAGAAAAAACGAGCAAGCGTTCGTTTTTCTTGACAAGGCACATGTAATAAATTACGATTTGGAAATTTGTAATTATTTAACCAACAAAAGGAATTTGCGATAAATCTGTCTGCAATGAAAATACTTGTCTGTATTAAACAGGTTCCCGAATCTGACAACTCATTTATCATTGATGATCCACAAAATTGGATATGTAGTGAGTCATTTTCTTATAAGATGAACCGATTTGATGAATCTGCGCTTGAAGAAGCGCTTTCCATAAAAGACAGATATAAGTCCGTTGTAATCGATGTGCTTTCCGTAGGACCCGAAAACTCAAAGGATATTATAAGAAGGGCTCTTGGAATGGGGGCGGATGCAGGAATTCATATTTTTTGCGATGCAGACGGATATGTCAGCCCTTTTTTAACAGCATCCTGTATCGCCTATTACATAAAAGAGAATTCTTACGATCTTATTTTCACAGGCGCCATGTCGGAAGATTATATGCAGGGCCAGGTCGGCCCGCTTACCGCCGAAATGGCTGGGTTGCCATGCGTATCCTTTGTTGTTAAACAGGAGATATCACATGATCAAAAAAATATTTATGTTGAAAGAGAATTTGGTGGCGGGCTGATCGAATCTTTTGAACTGAAGCTTCCGGCTCTTTTCACAATTCAGGGAGGTGTCAACAAGCCTCGTTATCCGTCGCTTTCAAATATGCTCCGGGCAAACAGGGCCGAAATAAATGCAATCAATTCGGATCTGATTGGTAAAACAGACCCGAAACCAGTAACTTTACGGATGACGATTCCTGAAAAGAGAAGAGAAGGATATGTTCTTTCAGGATCTGTGCAGGAAAAAGCGGCAAAGCTTATCCGGATATTGAGTCAAAAAGCTTTTATTACCTGATGGTGGCAATGCGTAAACCAGACCATAAGTTAATATTTATTATTGTGGAACATTATGAAAACAAGCCAAAAGCCATTGTTTTTGAGCTTGCTGCCTGTGCCGATAAAATAAAAAAGGTTTGTCCTGCCGAAATCAAGTTTATTATCCTGGGCATGGAAACGGAAAAACTTTCTTTTGAAATCACGCGCACGACAGGACTGGATGCCATAGCAATAGAAATAAATGAGCTTGCATTGTATAATTCCGAAATATACAAGATGGTCATAAACAATCTTGCGGCGGAATTTTTGCCTTCTTTTATTATTATCGGGCATACACCACGCGGACTTGATTTTGCTTCCGGCCTTGCGGTCCGGATGAAGGCTGCATTTATTACGGGTGTTGAAGATCTGATGGAAGAAGGAGAAAAGATATATTTCAAGAGGCAGATGTTTTATGGGAAAATAAATGCTCATATAGCCGCTAACTCCGAACCTTTGATTATAACGGTTCAACCAGGCATATTTGAGCCGTATAAACCGGATAAAACAAGTCCCGGAAAAGTAGAAACAAGGAGGGTTGAGTATTTTCCGGAATTTATCCGGGCAAAAGGAATCAGGCGTTGTAAATATCAGGATTCTTCAATTTCCGAAGCCAAAGTGATTGTATCGGCAGGTAATGGAATAGAGGAAAAGAAAAATCTTGATCTGATATACAAGCTTGCCGATATTTTTCCAGGTTCTGCTGTCGGCGGCTCCAGAATACTGATTGACAGGGGATGGCTTGAATACAGGCAGCAAATAGGGTTGACAGGAGCCCAAGTGGCGCCGGAGCTTTATATAGCCTGCGGAATTTCAGGCGCTTCACAGCATCTGGCCGGAATGAGAAAGTCCGGTTTTGTTGTTGCGATTAACAGAGATCCTAAAGCGGCGATTTTTAACGAGTCGGATGTTTCTGTGATTGAAGATCTCAATAAATTTATTCCCGCTTTTCTTGAAGAATATGAAAAAAGAAAGATTTGATGAACTAGAGAAAAGGACATTATTTAAATATCAGCGGGGAATGATTATATGAAAAAATCGGTTGTGGCTGTTGTAAAATATGAAAAACCATATGAATCCGTAAAGAAAGTCGTTGAGCTTTCACATGGCCTTGATCATCTTCCTTCAAAGGCAAAGGTTTTCATAAAACCAAACATTGTCTTCTGGACACGCTCTGTAAATTTCCCCAAATGGGGTGTAATAACAACTTCCAGGGTCATTGAAGACATGGTTGTGCTTTTAAAAGAGAGGGGCATTGACGATATCACCATCGGAGAAGGTACAGTCACGATGGACCCGAAGGATAAGGCAACCCCTGCTCATGCGTTTGAAAGTCTTGGTTATAAAGAACTGAATAAACGATACGGCGTTAGGTATATAAATATTTTTGAAAGACCCTTTGAAAAGGTTGATCTTGGGGATGGAATTACTCTTTCATTTAATACCGACATAATACACAGCGATTTTGTGGTTGATGTTCCCGTTATGAAATCTCACAATCAAACGGTCGTAAGCCTGGGCATTAAAAATCTGAAAGGTATGATTGATA
>JAHJQU010000236.1 GCA_018819005.1 Pseudomonadota bacterium
ATGAGTGAAGCCGACATTGAACGACTTTGGGTTGCCGAAGCTATCCGCAGGGATGATGAGATTGATAAAGGTACTTCCCAGACGTATCCGGTAGAAGACGTGCTTGCCCGCGCACGGGCTCGTCGGAAATGAGCAGGATCTTCTCCATACATGAAGAGGCTGAGGTTGAAATCAATGAAGCCGCGGATTTTTACGACCTTGAGAGTTCCGGCCTCGGCACAGCATTTATCGACGAAATTAGCAGAAGCATCGAGATTGTCACACGCTTTCCGGAAGCAGCGCCGCTTATCCAAGGACGCGTCAGAAGAAAGACCATTATAAAGTTCCCGTATTCACTGATATACTCATTACATCCGAATGAAATCAGGTTGCTGGCCGTGGCGCACCAAAAAAGGCGTCCGTTCTACTGGCGTGGCCGTCGTTGACTACGGACTGCGACAAGTCTTAACCCGGAAAAGCAGTAACTCGCCGATCGGAGTGATCTGTACCTCACCGGCGTTTTACCCTCCGCGAAGCGGTCTGACAAATCATCCTGTTAATCCTGTAAATCCTGTCAAATATATTTTTTTATTCGAAAAGTCTTTAGACAGGATCAACAGGATGAACAGGATTGTGGAGGGGTATGTTTACGCGGGCGTCATCTTCCATGAAGCGGTCTTATTAAAATATAAGATGGGAGGGGATATATGATGGAAAAGTATGAAATTATAATTTATTGGAGTGCCGAGGATCAGGTTTTTATAGCCGATATTCCAGAGTTGCCCGGATGTATGGCCCACGGGGATACCCATGAATCAGTATTGAGTAACGCAAAAGACGCTCTACGCTTATGGATCGATACGGCCTTGGAGTGCAACGATCCCGTAACAGAACCGAAGGAGCGCCGTCTCATCTACGCTTAGTCGGATATTAACCCGTATAAAAGTCAAAATAAAGATTTCTGTTCATTCTGAGCTCGGTTAAGACTCTCGAATAACCATGTTGACCGTGCTTATAAATCCTCCGCGAAGCGGTCTGACAAATCATCCTGTTAATCCTGTAAATCCTGTCAAATAAGTTTTTGTTGTTGCCTGCCGGTCGGAAGTCAGCCGTGGCGGACAATAAGTCATAGTCTGCGACGAGAGAGACAATCTGGTGGAGAAAGATGACTTGATCCATAATGTGATTCAGTCTCCGCGAAGCGGTCTGACAAATCATCCTGTTAATCCTGTAAATCCTGTCAAAATAAGTTCTTGTTGCTGCAAAATATGTAGATGTCTCTTCATATTTTGATAAAAGCTTTGACATTTTTAGAAAACCGCTTAAAATAGAGGCAAATTTGATGGACTCGTAAAAAGTGAATTTTCCCCGTCCCTGGTGGGAGGGGATTAAGGGGAGGTGGGAGTAACACTATGAAATACAAGCACTTCTCACCCTCACCCAGGCCCTCTCCAGTCAAGGGAGAAAGGGTTTAGGACTTTTTAAGAGAACATCAATTTATATTTTTTCACATATTGAGGCCTTCGAAGATCACCTGATTTTGGTTAAGTATAAGGAAGGCGATAATTTTAACCACATGAATACATTGAGTATTTCGAGGATAGTGCTAAAGCTTCACCGCGTGCGAAATTTGAGCCTGACGCAGTAATCGGGCAAAAGGGGGTGTTATGCAAAGGTATCATATAGGAGTGCATGGCATACTGATTGCATATTTACTTTATGGTAAAAACAGTTTTTTTATAAAAAGTCAAAGTTCAGACAGCAAAGTAAAAGCTCATAACGACTTTTTACGAAGCTGTCAAAAATTAAACTCAAAAGGAGGTAAAAGCATGTTAAGAAATCAGAAAGGTTTTACATTGATCGAAATCATCGCCGTCTTGGTGATCCTTGGGATTCTGGCCGCGGTGGCCATCCCAAAATATCTGGACCTGCAGAGAGAAGCTCGAATAAAGGCTATTTCGAGTGGTATATCCGCACTCCAATCAACCGCAACCCATCTGTATGCGCAAGCGCTTTTGAACGGCGACACAAACGGAACAAATTGGGTCTTAGCTACAGCAACGTTCAACGTGGGGGATTTTTATGGCACTGTAACTGGCGCCCAGCAAACACTTGTATCAGTTACCGGCACCAAAATTACTGGTTACGGTGGTCTCTTCCCTGTTAATAATACTTTTAATATGTGGTGATTTTATCTCCCGATGGTAAAGACACAATTGTTGTGACGGGTGTATAAATTCCGAGTATTAGCTAAATACTAAATATAGCTGACTATAACGTGGTCAGCGATATTTTTCTTTCTTATAGTACCAGGATAACCCTATGATTTTCTAAATAAAACAATTTATGATAGCAAATTCAATCTATGAGCGCATATATGAACATATAACCTGTCATAAATATTATCTATTTTCTATCCTTTCTCTTTTCTTCCTGATTGTTGTTTATTATTTCATCACCTGGCCCATCGTGATTACCGACACCGACTTGTGGTATCATCTCTCCGGCGGGCGGTATTTCTGGCAGAACGGCGCCATCGCCAAAGATGCCTTCTTTAGTTACATCACCCCCCCTAAGTCATGGTACAATTACTACTGGTTGTTTCAGGTCGTCATATATAAGATCTTTCAATGGACCGATTATTACGGCCTTATAGTCTTGAGATGCCTCCTCTATTTTCTGACCGTCTTTTTTATCTGTCTTTTCTTCATTCGTCGGCGTGAAAACAGGAATGAACTGCTGTTCGGCCTTTTCCTTTTCGCCGCATGTTCTATCGTGATTCTCCACCGGGAAACGGCTGTGAGACCGCACCTCTTTTCCTACCTTTTCATCGTCGTTTTTCTCTACATCCTGGAATTTAAACGGGACAAGATATGGCTCCTCCCCCTTCTGGGGATTTTCTGGTCCAATCTCCACGGGATCGAATACCCGGTGATGTTCCTGATTGTCTTCGCTTACCTTGCGGAAACCTTCTGGCGGCAGTTCAGAAAAATTCATAGCGGAGACGCAGTGGGGAAAAAAGAAAACTGGCTTCTGATTTCTGTGTTTTATACCATCTTTATCACCCCCGGTGTGATCGAACTCGTCCAGACCCCCTTCAGCGTATCCTTTCAGAACGCCGCCTATCAGCATCTGTATGTATCCGAGTTGATCCCCATACCTTTCCGGAACTTTTTCATCTTTGCCCCAGTATCGGTCCGGGGACTGATCTCAGCGTTGCAGAACCTTATTGTGCTTCTCTCGGCAGCTTTCCTGCTGATCGGCCTGTGGAAAAGGAATCTGCGGATCAGCCATGCCGTCCTTTTTTTCTGCTCGCTGCTGCTGATCGCAAGACATAACAGATTCATTTATGAATTCACACTGCTCTCTCTTCCTCTGCTGCATAACGGTTCGCGCCTGATCGCGGAGAGGGTCAAGCTTCCCCGCAGGATTGTCGATTTTGCACTCCCTGTCGTAGTTGTTCTCCTTCCGCTTCTGGTTTTCCACGGCGTGTTTGAGAACCGGCCGGCCTACCCTTTCTCGCAGTCAAATCTTCCCACCGGGGTTGTCCGGTTCCTGAATCAGCATGCCTCGGGAGGAAAAATTCTTAATGAAGCGAATACAGGGGGTTACCTTCCCTGGGCTTTGAATCAGAAGTTCAAGATATACATGGACATGCAGATGACTATTTTCAGCGATACGGATTTTGCCGAAGCGCAAAACGCTTTTTTCAATGCCAACGCCTTCAAGACATTCATCCGGAAATACGATCCTTCCTTCATCTCCATTTCCCTGAACAGATCACATTTCAAGAAGGTCGTCGCTAACGATCCACGATTCGTGCCAATCTTTTTCGATTGTGCCGAAGTTCTCTATGTCAACAAAGCTCATTACAGCGACCTGGCCGGGAAATACGAGTTGAAAGCCATAGATCCCTTCTTCTACTGGCAGGTCATATATGCGAATGAAAGTGCTGAAAATCTCTCGAAGATTTTTACCGAAGCGTCGAGAATGCTTGATCAGGACCCTACGAATTACAGGGCCAATCATATTCTTTCCAGCATAGCGATTGTCCATAAGAAATACGATCAGGCTCTCTCTTATGCGGATGTAATCGTCCGGAACTATCCCGATCTGTCTCACGGCTATGGATTGAAAGGTGACGCGTTCTTCTGGATGGGTAGGTTTGAAGAGGCCGCACGCCTCTATAAAAAGGCCCTCGATATGGGTCGAACATCCAAGGCGGAAAACGTCTATTGGAATTTGCACGCATCCTATAACAACTTGAAGGAATACAAAAAAGCCTACAGGGTGCTTTCAAAATACGTTAACCCGTTTAATCCGAATGCAGATTATAAGGAAATCTGTCAGCTTGGGATATCTGCTGCTTCCGTTGGAAAGATCCGGGAGGCCGTCACATTTATGAAGATCGCCAAACTGAAGGTACCGCCAACGGATACAGAGTATGTTCAAAAAATTGACAAGAACCTGGCTATACTGGATGGTGATTTGCCATCAATTTGACGAGCTTGAGGTTGTCCACCATGAAACTGTCGGTCGTAATCCCCTGCTACAACGAAGCCGCCACCATTGAAAAGGTGATCGATGCCGTTCTGCAAGCTCCATTTCCCGATAAAGAGATCATCGTTGTGGACGACTTCTCCACCGACGGAACGAGGGAAATTCTTCGGGACCGGATCACTCCAAAAATCTCCAAGGTCATATATCATCCCGTGAACCAGGGGAAAGGCGCCGCACTCCGGTCGGCGATCCGGGAGGCGACGGGAGAGATCGTTGTCATTCAGGACGCGGATCTCGAATATGATCCGGAGGAATATCCGAAAGTCATCAACCCGATTCTCGAAAACAAGGCGGATGTGGTTTACGGCTCCAGGTTCATCGGCAGCGAGCCTCACAGGGTGGTCTATTTCTGGCACAGGGTCGGCAACGGAATCCTGACACTCCTTTCCAACATGTTCACAAATCTGAATCTCACGGATATGGAGACCTGCTACAAAGCATTCCGCAGAGAGATCATCCAGTCGATTGAAATCGAAGAAAACCGGTTCGGATTCGAGCCGGAAATAACGGCCAAGATTGCCCGGAAAGGGGTCCGGATCTATGAGGTGGGAATCTCATACCACGGCCGGACATACAAAGAAGGAAAGAAGATCAACTGGAAGGACGGTTTCCGAGCTTTGTACTGTATAGTGAAATACAACGTGAATTTGTCTGGCTCAAAGGACACGAGATGAGCGCTGGTCTGGAAAAATTGTACAGTTGTTTAAGTGGTAAAGTTGCTCTAAACTGAAATAAAGTAACAGAAAGGAGCAGCGGGAACATGAAGAAATTGAGAAGGAATCATGGAGCAGCGTTTAAAGCAAAAGTAGCGATAGAGGCTATCAAGGATGAGAAGACAATAGTTGAGCTGGCAGAGCGTTTTCAAGTGCATCCCAATCAGATATCAGCATGGAAGAAACAGCTTTTAGAGAGGGCACAAGATGTATTTGCCGGGGAAAAGAAGACAGAAGGAGTACCGAGCGTAAAAGAGCTGCACGCCAAGATAGGACAGCTTGCCATGGAGAACGATTTTTTGTCAGTTGCGCTCGGTCGCATAGCCGATACGAGCGCAAAGAGATGATTGATCGGGAGAGCAAATTATCTATTGTCCAGCAATGTCGGATGGTTGGGATTTCGAGAACAAGTATGTATTATGAGCCAAAATCGATCAGTTCCAGAGATATGGAGTTGATGCGTCTGATCGATGAGATACACTTGAGATATCCCTTTTACGGCAGCCGTAGGATACTCGATGAA
>JAHJQU010000237.1 GCA_018819005.1 Pseudomonadota bacterium
CCGTTTCGCCGTATGAAGAATCCTTTTCGGGTTTCGTATTCAAAATCCAGGCAAACATGGATCCCGCGCACAGAGACCGCATAGCTTTTCTTAGAATATGTTCGGGAAAATTCAATCGTGGAATGAAGGTAACCCATCACCGCACAGGGAAGGAAATGACCTTGTCGAATGCCACAATATTCATGGCCCAGGACAGGTCAAATGTTGAAGAAGCATTTCCCGGAGATATAATAGGCCTGCACAATCACGGCACTATTAAAATAGGCGACACTTTCACCATGAAAGAGCCTCTGAAATTTACAGGCATACCCAATTTTGCCCCGGAGCATTTTCGAAGGGTACGTCTGCTGAATCCGATTAAAAACAAGCAACTCCGGAAAGGGCTGACACAGCTTTCAGAGGAAGGCGCTGTTCAGTTTTTCAAACCACTTTCCGGAAACACATATATCCTTGGCGCTGTCGGAGTGCTGCAGTTTGATGTTACAATGGCCCGCTTAAAAGACGAATACGGTGCTGATGCCGTCACAGAACCGGCCGAGTATGCCAGAGCCAGATGGGTCGAATGCAATGATAAGAAAAAACTTGAACAATTTGAAAAAGAGAACAGGAATAATCTTGCGGTTGACGCGGAAGGCCATTTGACATACCTTGCCCGCAGCGAATGGAGTCTTGGTTATGAAATGAAACAGTGGCCGGAAATCTCATTCTTAAATACCCGCGAGCATGATTGAAGGAAATGAAAGATTCGGTAAAAGATAATAAGTCCGGCAATGTCAGGAAAATGTTTAAAAGCATCTCAGGCCGGTACGATCTTCTGAATACTCTTATAACATTCGGCAGGGACAAATCGTGGCGGAAATATGTTATACAGGAAGCCTCCCTCAAACAGAACGCGCTTATTCTTGATGTTGGAACAGGAACAGGTGGAATTCTGCAGGAAGCTCTTTTCTTGAACAGGAATATTAAAGCATTTGGGATCGATTTCACATTGGAGATGATGCTTGCCGGAAAAGAAGGAGAAGGCAGAATCTCATGGTGCTGCGCTGACGCCCTCAATCTCCCCTTTCCTGATGCCGTTTTTGACGCCGTTACATCAGGCTATCTCATAAGAAACGTCACGGATATCCGCCGCTCATTTACGGAGCAGGTGCGCACAGTCAAACCGGGAGGTCGAGTAGTATGCCTTGAAACCTCCCCTCCCCCAAGTAACTTTCTGCGCCCTTTTATTCTGCTTCACCTGAAATTGATAATCCCCGTGCTCGGACTCATTTTTGCCGGCAACAAAAATGCATACCGTTATCTTTCAGAAACTACCGAAACTTTTAAAACGCCGGAAGAACTCTCTTTAATTATGAGAGATGCCGGGCTGAAAGACATCAAATTCAAGAGGTTCATGTTCGAAACTATCACCGTGCTCTCCGGCGTTCGCCCGTAAGCCGATGTGGAATTCCAAATGAACCAGAAAATTATTGACAAAAAAGCAGAGCCCGTATAAATATGCCGTAAATATTTGTTTGGGAAGAACTTATGAATAAACAATTAAATAATATAATCGGAGAATACGGAATTAAGGTTTGGTGTTGGCGTGCCTATATCCAGGGACTTGCCGGCGGAACCTTATTAATCTGATAATTTAATATTAAATAAATAAAAGGATCGTGGGCAACTTCAGGAAGCTCGCGGTCCTTTTTGATTTTAAAAGGGTCGTGGAAAAAATCTGCGGCCCTTTTTTTATTTTACCACGAAGATCACGAAGAGGAAAAAATAGCCATGCTGCTGAATCAATTTCCGGATAAGAAAGAATTTTGCAGGCTTGCTGAAAAAAGCAATGTTGTGCCTCTTTGCATAGAGATACTTGCGGATACCGAAACCCCTGTTTCACTGCTTCACAAGTTCTACGACGGCAAAGGACCGGTTTTTCTGTTTGAAAGTGTTGAGGGCGGCGAAAGATGGGGAAGATACAGCTTTCTCGGCACATCGGCGCGAAGCCACATTCTCGTGTTTCAAAAGCATGTCGAAGTCAAAGAAAACGGATCTGTTCAAAAGATTCCCCATCAAGGAAAGCCGCTTGATGTTTTAAAAGATCTCATGAAGAATTACCGGCCTGCATCATTGCCCGGCCTTCCCCGTTTCTGGGGCGGGCTGGTGGGTTATCTTACATACGAGATGGTTTCATTTTTCGAGCCTGTACCGTGCATAATGGCCGATGATAAACCCCTTGCGCATTTTATCATTTCTGACGAGATAATAATATTCGATAACATCCGAAACACACTTCTCGGGATAAGCATCTCCTTTACTGATGATGAAAATGATCCTGATAAATCTTATGAAGCATCGAAGGCCCGGATTGATGCAATGCTTGAAAAGATGAAAAGGCAGACCTCCTTTAATAACACCGTATCAGTTGAAGGAAATTATTCCCTTTACGCAAAGCACAAATCTGAAATATTTCTGGAACATGTCCGCAGGACAAAAGAATATATCAGGGCCGGGGATATAATACAGGCAGTCATATCCCAGCCCTTTATATGTGATGATGCTCCTGACCTGTGGACCCTTTACCGGGCGCAGAGATATATCAATCCTTCGCCCTATCTTTTCTTCATGCACATGAATGATGTAGCCCTCGTTGGCTCATCTCCCGAAACAATGGTCAGGCTCGAAAACAGGGTGGCAACCCTTCGTCCCATTGCAGGCACACGAAGAAGGGGAAGCAGCGAACAGGAGGACAGGGCTCTTGCAGACGAGCTTCTCTCGGATGAAAAAGAACGGGCCGAGCATCTTATGCTTGTTGATCTTGGGAGAAACGATCTCGGAAGGGTAGCCGAAACAGGAACTGTGCAGGTAACCGATCTTATGGTCGTTGAGCGCTATTCACATGTAATGCATCTTGTCTCAAGCATAACCTGCGATCTTGAAGAGCGTTTCGATGCATGGGATCTGCTTGCGGCGACTTTTCCGGCAGGCACCCTCTCCGGCGCACCCAAGATAAGAGCCATGGAAATTATATCGGAACTTGAAAGGGAGCCAAGAGGACCTTACGGCGGTGCCGTGGGATATATTTCTTTTCACGGCAACATGGACATGGCCATTACAATAAGAACCGCCTGTGTCGAAAGCGGAAAACTTACAGTAAGAGCCGGATCCGGAATAGTGGCCGATTCAATCCCTGAACACGAGCTGACTGAAACAGTAAACAAAGCAATGGCCATACAAAAAGCCCTCCAGCTCATGCACAAAAACCGCCAAATCCCGGAGGATCAGAAATGATTTTGATGATAGACAA
>JAHJQU010000238.1 GCA_018819005.1 Pseudomonadota bacterium
AGTTTTTAGTGTTGATGCCAAAGGAGGGGTTGAAAAGAATCCGAAGAACTTTGAAGAAGCAAAGAAGCTTGGCTTATTAGTTTCAAAAGTTCTTATAAAAAGGAAAGATAAATTCTAAGAAGGATACAATTTATGGACATAGTGGTTTTTCTAAAAATGGTCCCTGATGTTGTTGAGGAATTGGTAATAGGAGAAGATGGCAAGTCTCTTGATACACAATGGCTCAGAATGAAACTCAACGATCCCGATGAGCATGCATTGGAGGAGGCTGTCATATTGAAAGAAAAGTATGGCGGAACGGTTACTGTGGTGGCAATGGAAGCTCCTGAAGTCGAGGAGGTTCTTTTCACCGCCTTAGCTAAGGGTGCTGATCGCGCTGTGAGGTTGCCGGGTGATTGGACTGGCATCCAGGCACCTGCGATTGCAAAACTGTTTGCATCCTTCTTTTCGTCAGCAAACCTCCAGTTTAGCTCCGAAACTTTGATACTTATCGGTTCTCAAGCCATAGACGATTTAGAAGGAGAAGTCGCTCCTTATTTGGCAGAAATCCTTGGAGCACCTTATGTAGGGGTTGTAACAGGGATTCGCCTGGATGAGGAAAAGAAAAAGACAATCGTGATGAAAGAATTTGCTGGAGGCCTTCGCGGCGAATTTGAATTGCCTTTGCCTGCCGTGCTGGGAATACAGGCAGCAGAAAAGCCTCCGAGGTATGTTCCGGTTGCAAAAGTTCGGTCCATCATGAAATCTGCTCGGATTGAAACTGTAGATGTATCGCCACCTGAAATTGTCAGCGGCTTGTCCGTTGAAAGATTGTTCATACCTGAAGCAACGGGCAAAGCAGAGATGTTAGAGGGTCCACCAGAAACGATCACTGCTAAAATCGTCGAACTTTTAACTGAACGCGGACTTATAAGGAGATGAAAACTATGCAAGGACCTATACTCATTTTAGCTGAACACCTCAGAGGTGAAATCGCAGACATAACCTATGAAATGTTAGGCGTCGGTCGAAAACTTGCCGATGAATTGAAGGTTCCACTCCATTCAGTTGTTCTTGGTAAAGACATTGCACCCATCGCATCGCACTTGGGTGTTGCTGATTCGGTGTTCGTACTAGATCATCCTCAATTAGATATGCCTTCATCAGAGGTAATGGCGGCTCTACTTAAGACACTCATTGAGCAGAAACACATTTCCCTAGTGCTTATTGGGGGAACAAATGTTTCCACGGGGATAGGACCAAAACTGTCTTACCGTCTTAACCTTCCCTTCGTCAATTTCTGCAGAAACCTCTGGGTGAAAGATGCCTCGGTGGGTCTCACAAGCCAGCTTTTTGGAGGGAAAATTCTTTCTGACGTTCGATTGCCGGACAATCGTGGAGTTGTCAGTGTTTACCCCGGTTCATTTCCTCCTGATGCAGGTAAGAGTGACAGAAAACCTTCTATAGAAATGCTCGATCTTCCCTTGTGGGAATCCATCCCTTTGGGAGAAGAAACAAAAGTTATCTTCAAACAATACCTTGAGCCGGAAGCTGGTGACATAGATATTACAAAGCAGGATATACTCATTTCAATAGGTCGAGGGATTGCCAATGCGGACAATATTGCCCTGGTAAATGAGCTTGCCGATGCCCTCGGAGGTGCATTATGTGCCTCTCGACCAGTGATTGATCAAGGATGGTTACCTTTAAGCCGCCAGGTTGGTAAATCCGGAATGACTGTAAAACCAAAACTCTATCTATCGTTGGGCATTAGTGGTGCACCTGAGCATGTAGAGGGCATGAAAGATTCCGGGCTTATTATCTCAGTAAACACGGACCCCAATGCCCCGATTTTTGGTGTATCACATTATGGGATTTGTGCAGATCTTTTCGATATTCTGCCAACTCTCATTGAGGAGATAAAGGCTCACAAGAGTGAATGATATACGCAATTGAGTCCTTAATAAAAAACAAAAATGAAGAAGAAATCGAGATGAATAGTAAAGAGTGTTGTAAAAGTAAAGAAGAAGAAAAAAGAGCAGAAAACTGCATGGTTTGTGAGGCATCATTAGAATACTTAGAAACTGCAGTTGATGTTCTCTGTAACTACTGTGGCAAGAAAGAAACAGGGTATGTGCGCTGTCCTAATGGACATTATGTCTGCGATAAGTGTCATGGAAAAGGAGCGTTTGAACTTGTCAAAGACATCGCCCTCATCACGGATGAGAAAGACCCATTATCCATAGCAGAACTACTTATGGCTCATCCCAAGATACCGTTTTTAGGTTGTGAGCATGCCCTCATTGCTACTGCCTCAATATTAGCGGCTTTAAAGAATGATGGAGCTTTGGGAGTATCCGATAAGCAAATCATAGAAGCCATGAACCGAACGCAAAAGCAATCTATGCCTCCGTACTGTGCCCTTACCGGCGTCTGTGGTGTGCCTATAGGGATCGGTGCTGCCTTTAGTGTCATTCTGGGGGCGGCATGTCCCAAGGATAGGGAATCTGCCATTACCATGCATATCGTGGCACGGACAATCGATACTATCGCTAATGATGTTGGCCCGATGTGCTGTAAGAGTTTTGTTAGAACTGCTCTTGGTGTAGCCTACAATTCAGCGAAGGAATACTTCAATGTTCATTTGCCAATACATAGAGAAAAGATTTCTTGCTTCCATTCTAACAAAAACCATCATAACTGCAGAAAAGAGAAGTGCTTATATTTCCCTAAAACTATATGATAACTATTCATTGAAATGGACCCTATAACAATAAATATTTTTGGTATTCCCGGATATATCCTTTTATGGGTTATGGCACTCATTGCTTTCGGATTATTTGGGAAGAAGTTATGTGCATTTACCCTTCAAACAATTCACACGAAAGGACTTGAACAATGAACATCAATATTATTACCGAAGAGATATCCAATAAATTACAAGAAATGTCAAATGAACAGCATCAACAAGTGCTAGAGTTTGTCCGGTCTCTTGTTAACTCAAAACAAACTGGTGTATCCGGTAAAACTTTGCTGTCCTTTGCAGGTAAGATTCCACCAGGTGAGTTAGAGTTAATGAAGCAGGCAATCGAAGAAGGGTGTGAAAAGGTAAATACCAATGAATGGTAAGTTTATTCTTGATACCAATATTGTAATAGCATTGTTCGCAAACGACATAGCAGTGCAACAACGGCTCGGTGCAACAGAACATGTATTCATCCCGAGCATTGTTTTGGGTGAATTGTACTACGGTGCTTACAAATCCATAAACATTAAGGAAAATATTTCAAAAATTAATGAGTTTGCGCAGGCAAACTCCATTTTGGTTTGTGATATGAAGACAGCGTCGCATTATGGTCGCATCAAAAACGATATTCGTATAAAGGGTTGTCCTATACCAGAAAACGACATCTGGATTGCTGCATTAGGATCGCAATATCAATTCACTGTGGTTTCACGAGATGAACACTTTGAAGAAATCGAATCAATAACTATCGAAAAGTGGTAAAATGGATCCCGTAACTATAAATATTTTTGGTGTTCCCGGATATATCCTATTATGGGTTATGACGCTCATTGCTTTCGGATTATTTGGGAATCGGATAATTGCGTTAATCAAGCTTCTACTGCGCGCACGTCCAGAGAATCGGTTCGATAACATCGGAAAGCGAATTCGATATCTGATCACCTTCGTGCTCGGACAGAGACGACTTCTTCATGAGTATGTCATCGGGGTTGCCCATTTTCTAATTTTCTGGGGATTCATGCTCTTTGCGGGAACGTTTGGCTGGAACCTTCTCAAA
>JAHJQU010000239.1 GCA_018819005.1 Pseudomonadota bacterium
AGCAATTATTACATTCATTACCCCGATTGTAGGTACGGGCTTGTCAACACCCCTATAGGAGCCGCCGAACAGATCTACTGAAGTATAAGCCTTGTCGTACGCAACAATCTTTTTTGTTTGCTCTGGTGTGATCTCTATAACACTGATATCATGGGTAGTTGACAAATCCATAATAGAGCTGGTAGGTGGTCCTACACACCAGAAGCCTACTTCAATTGTACCGTCTCTCAAAGCGTTAGCCGTTTCAGTAAATGAAAGTCTGCTGTCTTTATATGAGTCCAGAGGAATTCCTAATGCCTTGAACATGGCTTCAGCCATAAAATTGGTACCGCTGCCCGGACTTCCAGTGCTGATGTTTTTCCCTTTTACCTGCTCAATGTTGGTGATGCCGCTCTTTTTTAGAGTAACCACATGCATCACGTTTGGATACATAATGGCCGCTGAAAGAATATTGTGTTTTTTGCCATTAAATTTTGACAACCCTTCATATCCAGCTATGACGGTGTCAGCCATAACCATACCAGTCACTGTTTCTCCTTTATGGGCCAGTTTTACATTCTCAACACTGGCACCAGTTACTTCGGCAACTGCCTTTACCCCTTTTACATACTTTGACCAGATTTCAGCCACACCGCCGCCGTATGGATAATAAACGCCACCGGTTCCACCGGTTCCGATACTGATAAAGGTTGTCTTTGCAATAGCCGTCCCTGTAAAAACCAGGGCTAAAAATATAATAGATAGAATAATATGTGTTCGTTTCATTGGGCAAATCTCCTTATTTAAATTAGATATTACTTGCTCATAGTTTTTATGACCAGATCGATTTTTCCGGGTGCCGCAATTACACCCTGTACCGGATATGTGAATTTTGCAGTCTCTCCTGGTTTTATCAGGCCTTTTTTGGTATCCACAGGAAGAAGTCCGCCTACAGCCTTGCCATTTGCGAGAAAGATATTGACCCTGAATCGCTGGTCTTCAGTACTGATGTTTTTGACGGCTACATTAAAATGAAGCGTATCTGCGCCCTCATATTTTTTAATAACGCATGAAAAATTTTCCAAAGAAGCTTCCGGCGCAATTGCCTTGTTTAAATCTGAATCTTTGGCACAGGAAAAGACTTCTCCCGGCTTGGGTTTTACGGTCATACATCCGGTCAGGGCAAGCACCCCTGCTGCGAAAATTAGCAATAACCATGAAAATTTAATTTTACTTTGATTCATAAGATTCTCCTTTTGAATAATTAATGAATTTTAGTGCACCCTGCGTTAGGCAATAAACTTTATAAATAACTGAATCATGGTGTCAGACGGCATTTATTTTTTTTATATCGTTATTTTAATGGGTTATGCAGACCCTTGGGGCATTAAACATGGGGTGGATAAGAAAAACGTGCGGTTTCGTCCCAGGTTTCCGGGCGAAACCGCACACTCAATCAAGTTCTATTCACCTTTAAAAACATCATCATCTGACAATCTGGTTAGCCATGACAAGAATGGACATGGGAATCTGGATATTGATTTTTCTGGCAGTCTTCATATTCACTGAAATACTATAGTGATCAAGGACAGAAGAGGGAATATCCGAAGGGTTTTTCCCGTTTAAAATCAGTATGGCTTTTCTGGCTGCAATTCTGCCCAGTTCATAATATTTGGGGACGAAGCCCAGCAGGACGTTATCTTCAGGAACCATGCTCCCAACTGAGGACAGGGATAGAATCTTGTATCTGTTTACCTCTTCCATGATCTTTTTTCCTAAAAATTTGATCATGGAATCTGACGGGAGAAAAACAGCATCCACCTGATCTTTCATCCGGGGCAGAACTTGCAAGATATCCTGTTCCTGGGAAATCCTGTATTCTTTAAGGGAAAAGTGAAGCACGTTTTCCAGCCGTTTTACATTGTTTCTTTGGATAATGGAGTTATGCTCTTTTGGGTTATAAATAATCCCCAGTTTTTTATAATCAATGACTTTTTTTAAAGTCTTTAACTGGTTTATCGTTGACACTTTATTACTGGCACTCGTGGCATTATTTTTGGAGCTCTCCCAGGAGGCAATGATTCCTGATCCAACCGGCCGGATGACGCATTAAAAACAGCAGGCGTATCCTTAATCCTCAATAAAACAGCTTTGGTAGCAGTCGTGCCGAATTTGATTTTTTTTTGATAAGGCATTGTCTTCGATGGGTTGAAGTATAGGGGGACTGTTTTTGCTTGTCAAGGGATATTTTACATTTTGTAAGCATTTATCTTGACATAGTGGTAAATATAACTATAATTCTCGTATTGTAATCGTTTTTATGGAGAATACCATGACTGAAAACGATCAGGGTCGCAGGATATGCGGCTCTGATTAATCAGTATGGCCTGGACGCCATCCCGAACTGGCACAGGTCCCTTGTCACAACCAGTGGAATCCACCGAATCGACTCGACCGGAAACATTGTCGAGGAGGTCTATCCGCCTAAGTACTGGCCGGGGAACACACTGGGTGATCATCTCGAATTCGCACTCAAGTATGACGGCATGAATCTCGCGATACTTGCCGACCTGTTTAAGGCAGTCGCACCGGAAGATTTTCTGAGTTATGTCCGGTCCAAACCTATAGGCAAGTACGCACGGCGTTTGTGGTTTCTTTATGAGTTTCTTACCGGAACGACCCTCCGGATTGACGATGTGAAGCATGGAAACTACATTGATTTGCTTGATCCCGATGAATACTACACGGTCATCCCGTCCCGGCAGGTTCGTCGTCAGCGAATCAACAACAACTTACCTGGAGACCGCCGGTTTTGTCCGACTATTCGCCGCACCAATATTCTTAAAGATTTTGAAGAGTCCGACCTTCCCGAGCGATGCAGAAAGATTGTTTCCGGCTACTCGCCGGAATTGCTGAAGCGGGCATTGAGTTATCTCTATTCTAAAGAGACGAAATCATCATTCGAAATAGAACACATCAAAACCAACTCGTCACGGACCGAGCGCTTTATCACACTGCTTCAACTGGCGGAACGCAAAGACTTTTGTGAAAAAGCAAAATTGATCGACCTTCAGAATAGCATTACCGATCCTCGATTCTCCGAATCCGGCTACAGATTGAGCCAGAACTATGTCGGTGAGACGGTCGCATGGCAGAAGGAGAAGATACACTTCGCCTGTCCTAAGCCGGAAGATCTGCCCGACCTTATGGAAGGCCTTATTGCATTGCACCAACGCATGGAAAGGGGGGGGCTTGTGCGCTGTGGTTCATGCCACAGCCGTGGCTTATGGATTCGTTTTCCTTCATCCGTTCGAGGACGGGAACGGTAGGATACATCGGTTTCTGATCCACAATATTCTTG
Source organism: Pseudomonadota bacterium (assembly GCA_018819005.1). Classification (GTDB taxonomy): domain Bacteria; phylum Desulfobacterota; class Desulfobacteria; order Desulfobacterales; family RPRI01; genus RPRI01. The sequence goes on from JAHJQU010000239.1 coordinate 3,341, forward strand.
CCCGCAGGGGGTTTACGCCAAAGGGAATCATGTTTCCTATATCGGCAGCAATGCTTAAGAATCCTGCCGGTTACAACGATTCCCTGGAAGCTTTTTCCCGACCGCTCATGACCCTCGTGGAATATTCATTAGACGAAGAGAGCCGCATGACCGTTCACAACGATACGACCCGCTGGTACCGATACGCAGACATGACCCCCCAGGCGGAGGCACTCTTCCTGTTCATCGCTCAGACCATCGATACGGAACTCGTCGGCGAGCTGGATTTTTTGGCAAACTACGACAAGACCAAAAGGGCTATACTGGAGATTCTCGACATACCGGACCGGCAGATCGATCTCTTTATCCGGTTCTGCCTGGAAAACAACGGAAAGCTTTCTCTGCGGAAACGTTCAAGCCATTTTCATTCCCTGTCGGATGATGAAATCGCCCGCATGGAACAGGCAATGCAGGCCGCCTATGGAAGCGGTATATCTAAGCATGCATGATGAATTCATAAAGATCGGGCTTTGATTGTTTGGCTCCCCGGAATGGATAAAGCCGGGCACTAGGAACAAACGGTTATTATTTACCGCTCCGTATAACCGGCAGACCGAATTTATGCGGTAGTAAGGCCAATCTATTTGCCAGACTCAAATTCTTTTTCGGACTTTTCCCAGGCATCATTGAGAGCCTTATATGCATCTGAAAAACCCTTTTTCATATGTTCCCAAGCATCGCCGGTACTACTTTTCAAACTACCGTACCATTCAGCTACCTGAGTCCGCTGCTTGCGGAGCGCTTTGAGGTTGGCACGTGCCTTTTCGCGGGCGGCTTTATCCATTTTGCCCCAGCTTTCATCGACACGTGCTTCCAACTCCTCGATGCGCTTATCCAGGTTAATCCAATGCAGCTTTTGTTTTATGAACCGCCTCGTCCCTCTTATCAACGGTATAAGCCTTAAGCGTCTGAAGTAAATCTTGTGCTTCTTGCTTAACTTCTTTTTTCGACGTTTTATCACTTGACATTTTAGCATGGGATAGCGATGTAATTCCAAACATGGAAATCAATATGAATATGAGCGCGCAATAGTTCATTCTTTCAGATTTCATTTGTCATCTCCTTTCTTGATGTCTGCGATCAGCAAGGTCGCAAGCAACTAACGACTGAGCTCATTGGTTTTTACGAAGCGCAGCGGAGTAAAAATCCAGTGCGGAGATTTGTTAGCTGTTATAAAATTATTTTTATTTTGTTTCCCCTAACAGGCCAAAGATAAAACTCTGGCAACGGCTTATGCCCCACTCCAACAACTCCGTCTATCATATATAGTGCCCATGCATAACTCATATCATACATGCTTGTTGTTGAAGACCAATAAAAATCCTTTACATCAATAAATAGATGATCAATCGGCAACGCTGGCGAATGTCTGCCCATATCAGTTAAACTTTCTAATTCAACAATATTTGGGACTCGCCAATCATTGTGACCATATTTCCATTCTCTGTTCATCTGTAATACTAAATCAAAAGCTGATCTCCAATCCACCGTCTCCCTGTAAATATTTGCATTCTTCGACCATGTTAAGCCTGTTGCCATGTCAAATATAAAATGTGTACTTTCTGTAAAACGATTTCGATTGTAGTGTAAGCCTGACTGAAATTCACCATCTTGCCCCGAATTATTACAATCAATTATGATACCATTTTCATTATAACAATTCTGTTGCCCAGACTGAAACACTCGGCTGTTATTATAATTTTCTGCAACGCGAACAGGCCAAGCCATATATGAACCATATTTCATCCCTTTAAAGACCCTTGCTCCACCTAAATGGATGTACCATGCTTGGTTTGGCAGCCTGGCACAACTTGAAGAAGTCCAGTAGTAACCGGTAAATATGTTAGTAAATGGGTGGCCAACGGGTATACTGGGATTTATCGTTTCATGGCTAATTAAACTAAACAATTCTTTACGATTC
>JAHJQU010000240.1 GCA_018819005.1 Pseudomonadota bacterium
CAAGGGGGAGTAAAATGGTAATCCTGATCGGTTCAAGGCGTGCTTTTGATATTGCCCTGAAAAATGACAAACCCCGAGAACGTCTTTCAGGACTTAAGGAAAGGCTTAATTTATAACGTTAAATAATTGCAGGAACTTTTTCGAAGCCGTTAAATTTGTCTTGACCATAACCGGCATTTCACCTAAATATCTGGCAGTTTGGAGAAAAGGTTCCGAAGCGTTTAAATCAGGTTTTTCCGCTCAACCCCTTGAACTCTCTCCGCCAAACAGTATGGCGGATTGACCCCTTTATCTAAACAACAGTGAGTCAATAATGATCAATATAACTCTGCCTGACGGCAATATAAAAAGTTTTGAAAAAGCCCCCACCGGCCTTGATGTAGCCAAAAGCATTTCAGAGGGTCTTGCCAGAAACTGCGTGGCAATGGATCTTGATGAAAAACTTGTCGATTTGGATACAGTTATTTCAAATGATTCGAGTGTAAGACTTATTACAACGGGCGACATGGAAGCCCTTGAGATACTCCGCCACAGCGCGGCGCATGTAATGGCACAGGCAATTCTCCATATATATAAGGATGCAAAACTGACCATCGGGCCCGTTGTCGAAGACGGTTTTTATTACGATATCGACATGGAGCCTGTTTCAAAAGAAAATTTCGATAAGATTGAAGCAGAAATCAAACGTATTATAAGCGCCAAAATTCCTTTTAAGAGAAGGGAAGTCTCCAAAGAAGAGGCTCTCGATTTCTACAAAAACGAGCCCTATAAGCTTGAGATGATATCTGATTTAAAAGACGTGACCATCTCTTTATATGAACAGGGCGATTTTACTGATCTGTGCCGCGGTCCTCATCTGCCCCATACCGGTTTCATAAAAGCAATAAAACTTATGAAGGTGTCAGGCGCGTACTGGAGAGCGGATCAGACAAAAGCCCAGTTGCAGCGGATTTACGGCACGGCCTTTTTCTCAAAAAAAGAGCTCGATGATCATCTCCATTTCATAGAAGAAGCGATAAAGAGAAACCATCGCAGGATAGGGGTAGCACTCGATCTTTTCAGCTTTCACGATGAGGCCCCCGGAATGCCCTTTTTTCACCCTAAAGGGATGAATATATGGGGAGCCTTGATCGACTATTGGAAAATGGAACACAGGGCCGCGGGTTATGTCGAGACAAAGACGCCTATCATGTTAAACCGCAGCCTGTGGGAAAGAAGCGGCCACTGGGATAATTACCGCGAAAACATGTACACTTCCGTAGTTGATGAGACCGAATATGCGATAAAGCCGATGAACTGCCCCGGAGGAATGCTTCTCTATGCCATGAAACCTCATTCATACAAGGACCTGCCCTTGCGGGCGGCTGAAATAGGCCTTGTCCACAGGCATGAATTGAGCGGAGTCTTATCGGGTCTTTTCAGGGTAAGGGCATTTCACCAGGATGATGCGCATATCTTCATGACGCCGGACCAGATTGAAGGTGAAACACTCGGGGTGCTGAAACTCGTAGAGCGGATCTACAGCACATTCGGCTTGGTTTTCATCTTGAGCTCTCAACACGTCCAAAAAAATCGATAGGAACAGACGCGCAGTGGAATGTCGCCACGGCAGGATTGAAATCGGCACTTGCGGCTTACGGAATGGATTATAAAACAAACGAAGGAGACGGCGCGTTTTATGGCCCCAAAATAGATATACATATAAGGATGCCCTCGGAAGGACATGGCAGTGCGGTACGATTCAGCTCGACATGGCATTGCCTGAAAGATTTGATCTTACATATGTTGACAAAGATAATGAAAAGCGGCGCCCTATAATGATACACAGGGTTATTTTCGGTTCCATAGAGCGGTTTTTCGGAATATTGATAGAACATTTCGCGGGCAGGTTTCCCGTCTGGATGGCCCCTGTACAGGCAACACTCCTTCCCATAAATGACGAGCTTGTATCATACGCGAAAGAGATTCAGGCCATTCTCGAAAAAGAGGGAATCCGGACGGAGATTGACAGCAGGACGGAAAGCCTTAACAAGAAGATAAGGGACGCCCAGATCAACTATGTTCCACTGATAATCACATGCGGAGCGAAGGAGAAAGAAGCCGGAACAGTTTCCGTAAGAACATTGAGCGGCAAGGTAAAATATGGGGTTTCAGTTGATGAATTTCTGAAAAACACGCTTTCCCATATAAGGGAACGAAAGATCGGGCCTGAAATCTTTAATAATTGACAATAGTATGAACTGATTATAAAAATGAAGCATGAATAGTGGATCGTGAAAAGGAGAATCAAGGCATCATGGCGGAACAGCAAAATGAAATAACGATAAATGGGCATGACTTTGTTTTTGAGCCGGATGAAACAATAATCTCGGTAGCACAGCGAAATAGTATCGATATCCCCACGTTGTGCCACTTAAAGGGAACCCTTCCCACCGGAGCATGCAGAATCTGTGTCGTAGAAGTTAAAGGGGCGCAAAGCCTTTTACCTGCCTGCTCTACCCCGGCGTCAAACAATATGGTTGTACACACGGAATCTGCCCCTGTAATAGAGGCGCGCCGTCTTATCTTACAGCTTCTTCTCTCTTCAGGAAACCACAACTGTGCTATCCGGTGTTACGACGGCAAAGAGTGGACCCAGTTTCAGCTTAATGTGCAGAAAGATGACGGCAGCGGTGAACTTTGCCCCGTATGGGGAGATTGCAGGCTTCAGGACCTTGCTTACAGGTACCAGGTAAGTGGCGACAAATTCCCGGCAACCGGGATACTTTACCCCATGGAGTCGGTCAATCCTTTCATCATCCGGGATTTCTCAAGATGCATTTTATGCGGACGCTGCGTACAGGCATGTAATGAA
>JAHJQU010000241.1 GCA_018819005.1 Pseudomonadota bacterium
ACACTCACGATTGAAAACAAAAGCCGGAACAGACGAGTTACTTGTCTAAACATCGAGTACAAAGACGGATTTCATTTTACTTTATATCGCCGATCTTGAGGAGAAGTTTTTTCTTGACAACCGAAGGCCATATAGATGTTCGGCGTTTCTCGGCATTATTCCATAAACATTGCTTTTGTTCACACGACGGATTTTTTCAAGAACCGGGTCAAAAACCCCCAGAACGGATTTTTTCCCGTTCCGGATTATCAGATATTCATTCGACTGCAAGGCCTCTTTCAAATCAAGCGATGCCGGCTCTGCTTCGAAAGGGGCACGAAAAAACTGTTCGATAACCTCAGGGGAAATATTCTCCTTTATACGGCTGCCCTTGTACACCGAAGAAATATCCTTCACCTGATCGCTGGTATAATTCTGCGCCGTCATGCCAACGGCTTTTGCCTTCATCCGGAGGTTGACGTCCTTGCTGATCAGAATCACCTGTTTTGCGGGATGTTCTTTTGCAATCTGGTAGGCAATATTCAGTATATGATGGTCAGGGTTCTGAACCGGAAAATTCTGCTTCAAATCCTCATGGAAATCCTGCTCAAGACGTACGCTGATTTTGCCGTGTCCGGGGCCGATACTCACTCCTTTGCCAAAGAGTTTATCTCCGCTGATGGAATCAAATGATCTTAGGAACTCCCTGGCGTGATAATTCAGCGTACCGTTGCCCTTTTTAAACTGGTCCAGTTCTTCCAGAACAGTTATGGGCAGCACAATGTCATGTTCCATGAACTGACTGATGCAGGAGCTGTCATGGAGAATCACATTGGTATCCAGAACGAATATTTTTTTCTTCTTTTGCGCCAAGAGCTACACTTTATTGTTTTTCAGCTGCCTTTTCCGGTGCCTGAACCGAAACAGCGAACGAATTATAAGCAGGGAACTTCAATTAATTAACAGCAAAAGAATAAGGTTAAACTATTAGCTCATGATTAGTTTTTCATTAAAATTTTATTAACCCATCTGAGACTATGCTACGGGAGTTACGCAAGAACAATCGTCTTTGAGCTTGCGTTCGACATATTTCACGAGATCTTGATTGGAATTACTTCGATGATGCTGAGCTTTATGTCGACGCTCAAGTGATTTGGTATAAATACATATCGGGGCCGCAATTTTCAGGGCTTTTCCCGCGATGGCTCTTGTGTTCGATCCATCTGCGGCAATCATAACGATAAGATATATCATGAAGATGTTATTATGACAAAGTGAGCTCTTCTGTTCTTTGACCAGGCTTCCTGATCATGGCCGGTATCAAGAGGTTTTTCCTCTCCATAGCTGATTGTTTTTAAACGTGACGCTGCTATGCCAAGATTGTTAAGGAATTCCTTTGTGCTTTCGGCGCGCCTTTCCCCAAGGGCCAGGTTATACTCATTAGTTCCGCGTTCATCGCAATGCCCTTCGATTGCTGCAGAAACCCCTGAATACTTCTCAAGGTAAGCAGCTTTCTTTTTGAGAATTTCCATCGCCTTATTATTAAGAACAGCGCTGTCAAAATCAAAGCGCACATCCTCGTTAACAAAAGTCTGCGTTGCCTCAGATTTTTCCCTTGCCATTATTTCCTCCGCAGCATATCCGGCAGGCCCTTTAAAAGATTGAATGACCGGAGCAGGTTTAGATGCCGGTTCCTGCATAGAAGAAGCAGAACCGGAAGAGGCAGGCTTTTGTCCGGGCAGTTTATCCCTGACTTCACCGATATCAGCCTTTATACTCTTTTTCCCGCAAGAAGCGAAAAGTAATAGCCCGGGAATGACAAGCAGCAGAGCTGAAACAATCAATATTTTTTTCGTCATTTTAAACCTCCTTTAAGTTATATGCCGATGTTCTTTGTCAACAAAACCGGGTAACAGTTTAGACTCTGCCTGTTCACAAGACCAGGAGGCTGTTAAGATATCAGACTCATTACGATTTAAATATTTGCTATCCAGGACTTCGCGTGACTTGGCCGCCAGGTCCTGCATCATGAAAGGTTTTTGAATGAAATTGACATCCTTTTCGAGCACCCCGCGGTGGGCGATCACCTTTGCAGTGTAGCCGGACATGAACAGGGTCTTGATATCCGGGTAGAAGGACTTCAGGTTTTTTGCAAGGTCCCGGCCGTTCATCTCGGGCATCACTACGTCGGTCATGAGCGGTTGAATTTCAAGAGTGTGATCCCTGGCCAGGCGGATGGCCTCATCAGGGGTACTTGCTGCCAGTACTTTGTACCCCAGGCATTCAAGCATCATAGCGGTCATTTTCAGCATGGCCGGCTCGTCCTCCACCAGTAGAATGGTTTCATGGCCAAGTTTGGGCGGCTTTGCCGGAACTTCCTTCTGTATCTGTTCAGCCTTGGCCGTGTGCCGGGGCAGATAGATTTTGAAGGTCGTCCCGTGGCCTGGCTCGCTGTAAACGTTTATAAAGCCGTTGTTCTGCTTGACGATGCCGTAGACTGTGGCAAGCCCAAGGCCGGTGCCTTTACCCATCTCTTTGGTGGTGAAAAACGGTTCAAAAAGATGCGACAGAGTTTCCTTATCCATGCCACAGCCGTCGTCACTCACGGCTATCCGCACATACTTTCCCGGCTCAAACCCTGGGTGGTCGGCGCAATAGGCCTCATCGAAGGAGGTAGTTCCAGTTTCGATGATTACCTTGCCGATGCCTGCGATGGCGTCCCTGGCATTGACGCACAAATTTGCCATGATCTGATCGATCTGGGAGGGATCCAGCTTGACCGGCGACAGTCCCTCTCCAGGGAGCCAGGCGAGATCGATATCTTCACCGATGAGCCGCCTGAGCATCTTGAGCATCCCTTCCACTGTCTCGTTTATGTTGAGCACCCTGGGTGCGATCGTCTGTTTGCGTGCAAAGGCCAGCAGCCGCCGAATAAGGTCGGTTGAGCGTTCGGCCGCTTTGCGGATTTCCGCCAGATTGTCTATCACCGGTTGGGATGGGGTAGCCAGCATTATCGCAAGTTCGGTATGTCCGAGGATCACCCCCAGCATGTTGTTGAAATCGTGAGCAATCCCACCGGCAAGCCGCCCCACTGATTCCATCTTCTGGGCCTGGTTTAACTGTGCCTGCAGCTTTCCGCGCTCCTCTTCCGCCCGCTTACGGTCTGTGATGTCGACGTTAATTCCTATATAGCCGGTCAGTGTACCGTCCTCGAAGCTGGCCGGCGCGGCGAATCCATAGACCCATGTCACATGGCCGGCCATGTTCTGAAAGCGATATTCAAAACCCCAGTCTCCTTTGCTCTGCACGGACTCGTACCATTTTTTGACTATCGTGGTTCGATCCTGCGGATGCAGGCCCTTCACCCATCCCTGACCGAGCGCTTCTTCCGGAGACAGGCCCGCTGTTTTACACCATGTCCGGTTGACGTATGTACAGTCGCCGTCCTGGTCAGTGAGGAAGATGCCGACCGGGGCACATTCCGCAAGCGTGCGGAAACGCTCTTCACTCTCCTGAAGTTGGCGGTTACGCACTTTGAGCAGGTCCTGAACTCGCAGCAGGGCGCGTTCACGGCGGGTGCGGGTGCAGAGCTCGATGAGAAAACCAGGCTTGAAGGGCTTACGCAGGTAGGCGGCTGCGCCCTTCTTCATCCACTCCAGGGACAGACCTGGTCCTGAGTCGCTGGTCATCATCAGGCATACGCAATCGGGACGCTCGGCGCGAAACAATTCGAGCAAGACGTCACCAGGACTGTCGGGCAGGTGATAGTCAACGACGGCTATATCGTAGTGTTTTTTCCTGAAGGCATCGGCGGCCGCACGGGCCGTGAGTGCCGTATCCGCCTTGTAGCCATGAGCCTCGAAGGTCTTCCTGATGATTCCGGACTGTGTCTTGCTGTCCTCAACGATTAGCGCGCGAAGGGGAATCCGCACACGCTTGCCGCTTAGGATCGCCTTCACCTGTCCGATGAAACGCTTGACGTCCAGCGGAGGAGGTATGAAGGCTTCTGCTCCGAGATCGGCGGCGATGCGATCGGGTTCGTCGCCTGCGAAGGTGGACGAGACCACTATGACAGGGACCTTGTTGAAGGCCGAATATTCGAGAGAACGTAACAGGCGACAGAAGCGCCAGCCGTCAATTCCCGGCATATAGAGGTCACTGACGATAAGCGCGGGCGGATGCTCGCCATCCATGGCGGCAAGGGCCTCTTCGGCCTCGGTAAAAGCAAGGGGTTCGAGACCCGCCTCGCGCACCAGCCCGGACAGTACGTTTAATTGAGTAAGGTCGTCGTTAACGACCACGGCGAAAAGGGTGGAAGAGTTCATAGGTTTATGTTTCATCAGGTTTACTCCTTGATAATGATGCTATATTGAGATGTTATGCAAGATGTCCCTCATTGCTTTCACCGATCCAACCCTGCCCGGACTTTGGCCTCAAGGTCCTGCGTCGTGAACAATTCTGTTTCGCAAGCAGGACTTAAAGAATCGCAATGAGTGAATATGGGGGGGTTGAATTCACTCAAGTCAATTTTCGGTTGAGACTGGTATAAAGGCACTGTTGAAGATTCACCTTCCAAACATCCGTTTGAAATAGTAATCAGTTCATTTATTTCATTCAATCGAACGACACAAATTTTTTCCGCGCTGATTTTTGCGGGTTTTTTATTAACTGCCATTTTTTTCCCGATTTCCTCGACAGAGTTAACAATTGACCGGGGGACCGGAAGTTCCAGAATAACTGCGCTGACCGTCATTAATGGAAAATTAACTTTTCTCCCATCCCTATCTTTGGCCACAATATATTCCTTTTCTATGGCTTCCGAATCGTAGAAACTTGACACATCGTTCTTAAATCGTTTGACCAGTTTCTGAACATTTGAGTAACATTCTCTCAGGTCAATGCCTTTAACCCCCATAAAAAAGTCATCGCCGCCAATGTGACCTGAAAATCCATTTAAAGTTTGAGCCCGGGTTTTGAGTATCTCCGAAAAAAGCAGAATGACCCGGTCTCCCTGGCGGAATCCATAAGTGTCATTATAGGGTTTAAAATTGTCAAAGTCGAAATAGACCATAAAATATCGGGTATCGGTTTCCAGTATTGCTTCAGAGATATATTTGTTAATCAGCGTGTTACCGGGCAGTTTGGTCAGGGGATTCTGGTCCCGGGCGATGGCCAGATTTTTTTCGTTCAGCACTTTCAGCAGGGAACGTGCATTAAGAAATCCCTTGTATTTGAGGTTGTCCACAATGATGATGCCCTCGATATGTTCATTCTGGGTATAGATTTCCAGAATCTTTTCCACGGGTGTGTGAATATCGGCAATAGGAAACCTGGTGATAAACCGGCTCAGATTTTTTCCGATTGACGGGTTCTGAAGCAATTGGCTTCCAAAGCGTGAAAATGTGTAATTTTTGAAGCTTTTATCACTGATAATGCCAAGCGGTTCCTGATTATTGTTGACGACCGGAAAAAACGTGCGGTGCTGGCGGGCTTTGAATTGTTCAAATATATCGAATACATTGGCACTGCTTAATACAGGCTCGATAAATTCCATCTGCATATCAATAAGATTCTTGTCGCCGGATTTGTCTTTTCGCTGTTCCTCTTCGCTCAGCGCCTTGATATTTTCATATTGGATTTGAAGCTGCCCAATATCAACCACGGGTCGCTGAACCAGATAGCCCTGAATAAGGTCACACCCGATATTTCGGCAACTGTAAAATTCCTTCACTGTTTCAACGCCTTCGGCAATGACGATACTGCCCAGAATATGGGCGAGATTGACCAGGCTAGAGACAAAGATTCGCTTGTTTAGATCGTCGGTAATATCTTGAATAAAGAAGCGATCTATTTTGATAAAATCCGGTCGGATGTAATACAGCAGCTTCAATCCGGCGAATCCGGCGCCGCAGTCGTCAACCGCAATTTTAAATCCCTGAGACCGGTAATGATTCAGAACAGCTGTTATTTCCTTATTGTGATTCAGTTCGTGGCGTTCAGAAATTTCAAAACAAACAGAATCCTGAGACAGATCAGAGAATTTCAGCTGATTGAGCGTATTTCCGGGTTTGTAATCTGCGGAGTTCAAGAGCCGATTATCCAGGTTGAAAAATAGTTTGACCTTATTCTTCCATTCCAGTTGAGAAAATTTGTTAATGGCTATTTCGCGAAGTTGCAGATCGATCGAATGCAGAACATGATCATCATATGCCGTATCAAAAAACTCGAAAATGGATGAAAAGCCTGCCGCTTCATGATTACGAAGCAGAGCTTCATACCCGTAACAAACTCCGGAATGAATATTGACAATGGGCTGAAATGCATAATCAATTTGAGCAATTCGAGAAAGCCAGATTTCATTTAGTAATTGGTTCATAATCGGTGTTATTCCTTTAATTATATTATTTATAAGAACTTACTTCTTAACGGTTGAAGTATAACTGATAAAATCTATTTTTTAATTTTGTTCATGTTTCCTTGGCCAAACATTAAACTTTGTTTTCGATTACAGGTGAAGGATAAAAATGATCTGTTAGGAAATTATTAAGGGCATGTTAATTATTTATTGATAAGAACTTCCTGCATAATCCTGCCTATCCCTGTACCTGCATCTATCATCAGACGGTTGTGTTTAGAGAGGCTTCCTTTACAATGAATTTCCGCCATGATTTGTCCCTTCCATATTGCATATGAGTTACCGATTTTGGCTTAAGGTCTCAGATCCGCCAATAAACATGGCGGACTGAAATCGGTAAAAATATTTATCTGCGGGGCCGGTATCCGCTTTTATTTAATTCATTTTTCTGATAACTTGTTTTTAAAGACAATTTGATATAATTTACAGCATACAGTAATGACGGATTCATAATAAAAAGTCGGATTTTCAATTTTAGTCATTCCCGCGAATGCGGTAATTCATTTTTTTCAAATAGTACCGCTGCGGCGGATTTTCACGGGAGTGACGGGCTTTTTGACTTTTTACGAGTCCGTCATATTTAGTAGTCCCAAATCTTATGAATAAAAATATCAGCGGGTATTTCATGTCAAAGAAAATCCTTGTTGTAGATGATGAAGAAGATATCGCTGAACTCGTCAGATATAATCTGGCGTCTGAAGGGTATGATGTCGTTTGCGCAGGTTCCGGAGAAGAAGCCGTCAGGCTTGCAGTATCAAAACAGTTTGACCTCGTCGTCCTGGATCTCATGCTGCCTGGAATCAGCGGCATAAATGTCGCCAGAAAGCTCAGAGCCGATCAGAAAACCCGTCATATTCCGATCATAATGCTCACTGCTAGAAGCGAGGAATCCGATATCGTCAAAGGGCTTGAGCTTGCTGACGATTACATAACCAAGCCTTTCAGCCCTAAAATACTTTGCGCAAGGGTAAATGCTGTTTTTCGCCGTAAAATTGAAGATTCTGAAAATGAGATGATTCAAAGGGGCGATATTATCATTTATCCGGGACGTCGCAGGGTTGATGTTTCCGGTAAACCGGTCGATCTCTCCTTTTCGGAATTTCAAATTCTCATGGTATTATGCAAACGCCCGGGCTGGGTATTTACCCGTTCTCATATAGTTGATGAAGTCAGGGGCGACAACTATCCTGTAACAGAGCGAAGCGTGGATGTTCAAATAGTAGGGCTCCGCAAAAAACTTGGTAAATGCGGACATTATATCGAAACCGTGCGAAGTGTCGGTTACAGATTTAAGGAAAATCTATGAAAAAGCGCTACCCCCTGTTCTGGAAACTGTATCCCCTTTTTCTGCTCACCGTGCTTATACCGCTTCTGGCTTTCGGCCAGTATGCCAGCTTTTCCATGCGCCGGTTTTTTCTCGACCAGACTACTACCAATCTCGAAGCGAGGGCCAATCTGCTGAAAGAGCAGGTAGCGCATTATCTATTGGCCGGAGATGAAAAAAGCATCGATCTGCTGTGTAAACATGCCGGAAAATCTTCCAATACGCGGATTACGGTAATAGATCCTTCGGGAAAAGTTCTGGGCGATACTGAAAAAGATCCGGGTGAAATGGAAAATCACTCGGACAGGCCTGAGATTGTGAAAGCAATGACAGGAGAAACAGGCACTTTCACACGGTACAGCGCCACACTGAAAGAGTCAATGATGTATCTTGCCATTTTGCTGACTGAAAACGGAAAACCTATCGGGATTTTAAGAACATCAGTGAGTATCAGCGCCATTGAGAGCCAGCTTGAAAAAATCCGGAAACGCACATCGCTTGGCGTGCTTGTGGTTGCACTGCTGGCTACCCTGGCCAGCCTCTTTTTTTCACGACGCGTAAGCCGACCCCTGGAGCAAATCCGTGAAGGCGCCGAGCATTTTGCAAAGGGGAATTTGGCCTACAGGCTTCCTGTATTTGCCTCATCAGAAACCGAATTGCTGGCTAAGACCATGAATAATATGGCAGCAAACCTCAATGACCGAATGCAGACAATCATACGGCAGCGCAATGAGCTTGAAGCAGTCCTTTCCAGCATGCTTGAGGGTGTTACAGCAATTAACCTGGAAGAGACCATCATCAGTGTGAATAAGGCTGCCGCCCGGATCTTTCATCAAGAACCTTCTGAACTGCTGAACCGAAGCGTTCAGGAAGCTGTTCGCAACCCGGATTTCCAGCGCTTTATCAGGCTGGCACTTCTGGATGAAAATCCCCGCGAGGCTGATTTGTCCTTTTATATAAAGGATGAGACTTTGCTCAACACGCGGTCAGCCCCGCTGAAAAATGCCAAAGGAGACCGCATAGGGATCCTGATCATTTTAAATGACGTAACCCGGTTAAGACGTCTTGAAATTATGCGCCGGGACTTTGCTGCAAATGTTTCACATGAAATAAAAACCCCGCTTACGGCAATAAAAGGGTTTACTGAAACACTTAAATCCGGAGCCTTGAATCGCCCTGAAGAAGCAGCAAGGTTTGTGGAAATTATTGAAAATCACACAAACCGGCTGATCGCCATCATCGAAGATCTTATGAAACTTTCTATTATTGAACAAAGCGCCGATAATAAAACAATCATGCTGACGGAATCCCGGGTTCTGCCTATCCTTTCTGCAGCCATAAAGATCTGCCGGCCGAAAGCGGCTGAAAAAGAGATACGGATTCTTTGTTCCTGTGACGAAGCGCTTACTGTAAAACTTAATGAAGCGCTTATTGAACAGGCGTTTGTAAATCTTCTCGACAATGCAATCAAATACAGCGAACCGGCAAGCAGCATTGAAATAGAGGCAACAAAAAACGATTCCGAAGTTTCCATAGCCTTTCAGGATCATGGTATCGGAATAGGCCGGGAGCATCTTTCGCGTCTTTTTGAGAGATTTTACCGTGTGGACGCATCCCGAAGCCGGAAACTGGGCGGCACAGGGCTCGGTCTTGCGATTGTCAAGCATATAGTAATTGCCAATGCCGGAAAGGTAACCGTGGAAAGCAGCCCAGGGAAAGGAAGCAGGTTCGTGATCCATATTCCCTTTCAATCGTAATGACAAATTTCCTGCTTTTTTAATGAATTTTTAATAAAATCTTAACAATTCTCTAGCATAACACCCTTACCCTTGGCCTCAAATGAAAAACGGATTTTCATTTTTTAAGGAAAGAAAACAATAAAAAATATTATCGGTCAGGAATGGAGGGTAAAATGAGAAAAAGAAACTGGATTGCCGGCGTTATTATTACGGCAGTAATATTTACATCAAGCATGGCTTTTGCGGGCAATATTGCGATTAACGGATCGACAACTGTGCTTCCGATAGCGCAGAAAGTTGCTGAAGCCTTTATGAAAGAGCATCCTGATACGGCGATATCCATTTCCGGCGGTGGTTCGGGAAATGGCATTAAGTCACTGATTGACAAAACAACGGACATTGCAAATTCCTCACGCGCCATCAAGAAGGAAGAGAGCGAGCAGGCAAAGGCAAAAGGCTCAAATCCTGTAGAGTTCATCGTGGCATTCGACTGCATCGTACCGATTGTCCATACGTCAAATCCGCTGAAAAACATTACTCTTGATCAATTGAAAGCCATGTATCAAGGAGAAATAAGGAACTGGAAGGAAATCGGCGGAGCAGATAAACCGATTGTGGTTATTTCCAGAGATACTTCTTCAGGCACCTATGAAGTGTGGGAAGAAAAAGTCATGAAAAAAGAACGCGTTTTCCCCAGGGCTCTTCTTCAGGCCTCTAACGGCGCCATCGTTCAGGCAGTTTCCAAAAACCCGAATGCCATTGGTTATATAGGTCTCGGATATATGGACAACAGCGTGAAGATGCTCTCCGTCAATGGCATCACCGGTTCCAAAGAGACCACTCTGAACAAGTCGTTTCCGGTCAGCAGACCGCTTTATATGTACACGCCGGCTCAGCCGGGAGGTGATGTCAAAAAATTCCTGGACTATATGATCAGCAAGAAAGGACAGAAGCTGGTTGAGGAAGAAGGTTTTATCCCTTTGAATTAAAGGACTGTTTATCTGCTTAAGTTTGGTGAGATTTTTACAGGATGATTGTTCCCCGGGGTGCATAAGCACGATCCCGGGGAACATTATTTTTACAACAAACATATTTATCAGGAGCTTCTGACAATCGAATGACAAATATCCGCAGTAGAACCGATAAATCTGTACGCATCTTCTTTTTCAGTGTGGCTTTGGCTTCAATTGCAATCCTGTTCATGATTATGATCTTTTTATTCATGGAAGGCATACCTATTTTTAAAAAAATTTCCATATATGACTTTATCTTCGGCAAATTCTGGTACCCGACTTCAAGCCCGCCGGATTTCGGAATTTTACCCCTGATTATTGCTTCCATAGCCGTAACTCTTGTTTCTGCAGCGATTTCAATCCCGCTTGGTGTGATGACCGCCATATATCTGGCGGAGCTTGCACATAGACGAATAGCGGAATTGATTAAGCCGGTAGTTGAGCTTCTTGCAGCCCTTCCTTCCGTAGTAATCGGATTTTTCGGAATGGTTATAGTCGCGCCGTTTCTTCAGGAAACCTTCGGAATTCCAACCGGTTTGAATCTATTCAATGCAGCGCTTATGCTTTCATTTATGTCAGTCCCGACAATATGCAGCATTTCCGAGGATGCCATATACAGTGTGCCTGTAGCGCTTAAAGAGGGTTCACTGGCTCTGGGAGCAACTCACTGGGAAACTCTGATCCGGGTTATTATTCCGGCTTCGATCTCCGGCATCAGCACGGCTGTCATTCTGGGTATGTCAAGGGCAATAGGAGAGACTATGGTGGTGCTGATGGTTGCCGGGGGCGCAGCCATGATTCCGGAGTCGCTGTTTGACCCGGTGCGGCCCATGCCCGCCAGTATTGCCGCTGAAATGGCGGAGGCTCCGTTTCGCGGAGATCATTATTACGCGCTTTTTGCAACCGGCATTGTCCTGTTTATGTTCACAATGCTGTTTAACGTGATCGCTGATCATGTTACTCATAAATATCGTCAGACAGGGGAGGCATCGCTTTGACGGAAGAAAAAAGTCTGCTTGAGCGTTCCTTTGAGAGGGTTCACAGGCGCCGAAAACGTTTACAGCGGTTTATTTTCATGCTTTTCAGAATGGCAGCACTCGTCAACGGCGCCGCATTGACAGTGGTTGTCGCCTTTATCACCATAAACGGCTGGAAAGCCGTCACCTGGGAGTTTTTGACTCAGGCTCCGCTTGAGTCAATGACCAAAGGCGGCATTCTGCCCTGCATCGTGGGGACGCTATGCCTCGGAATCGGGGCAATTGTCGTGGCATTGCCCATCGGGGTTGCTTCAGCCATATATCTCAACGAATATGCCAGCCCCGGTAAACTGTTGCGGTTGATCCGGCTTGGCATAAGCAACCTTGCAGGCGTTCCGTCGGTTGTTTTCGGCTTATTCGGCCTCGCATTTTTTGTCATATGGCTTAAGATGGGGGTGAGCATTATTGCCGGAGTACTGACACTTGCCTCGCTGACGCTTCCGGTAATAATAGGCTCCACCGAAGAAGCGCTGAAATCCGTTCCCAACACTTACAGGGAAGCATCTCTGGCCTTGGGTGCCACCCGATGGCAGACAATTTACAGGGTTGTGCTCCCTGCAGCGCTTCCCGGAATCCTTACCGGCGCAATTCTCGGTTTGAGCCGGGCAGCCGGAGAAACGGCGCCGATCATGTTTACGGCAGCGGTCTTTTATACGCCGAATCTCCCTGCTTCGCCGTTTGATAAAATCATGGCGCTGCCATATCACGTCTATGTTCTGGCAACCGCCGGAACAAATATTGAAGCCACCCGCCCGCTGCAGTATGGCACGTCGCTTGTGCTGATTGTCCTTGTGCTTGGAATGAATCTTGCGGCAATCGTCTGGAGGGCAAGGCTTCGGAAAAAAATGAAATAAAAAGGATGATCATGATCGAAAACTACAAGATGAGTGTCAGGCATCTGAATTTTTATTACGGGAAAGCTCAGGCGCTTTATGATATCTCCCTTGATATTAAAAAATCTCAGGTTACGGCGCTTATCGGACCTTCAGGCTGCGGGAAAAGCACTTTTTTACGCTGCCAGAACAGAATGAACGATCTTATTCCCTCAGGCAGGGTTGAAGGTGAAATCCTTTTCGACGATTTCAATATCAATGCTTCTTCGGTGGATGTGGTCATGTTGCGGCGGCGTGTGGGAATGGTCTTTCAAAAGCCCAATCCCTTTCCGAAAAATATTTTTGAAAACGTCGCTTACGGGCTGAGGGTCAACGGGGTAAAAGACAAAGCGTTTATTGAGAGCCGCGTCGAGGAGAGTCTTAAAAAAGCCGCTCTCTGGGATGAAATTAAAGACCGTATTCATGAATCGGCGCTGGGGCTTTCAGGTGGCCAGCAGCAGAGGCTTTGCATAGCAAGAGCTCTAGCCGTTGAGCCTGAAATACTTTTGATGGATGAGCCTGCATCGGCTCTTGATCCGATAGCTACCCAGAAAATTGAAGACCTGATAGGCGAACTCAAGGAAAATTATACGATTATTATTGTAACTCACAACATGCAGCAGGCTGCAAGAGTGTCAGACATGACTGCCTTTTTTTACATGGGAAAGCTTATTGAACTGGATGAAACCGATACTTTGTTTACACGTCCAAGGCTAAAACAGACTGAAGATTACATAACCGGCCGTTTCGGATGATACAATATAAACCGGTTTCAAACGGACATTATCCTGATAATCACTATAAGAGGTAAATATGGCAAAACATTTTCAGAGAGAACTTGAAAAAATTAAAAAAAGCATCCTGAGCCTTGGCGCCATCGTGGAAGACCGGGTAAGACTGGCCATAAAAAGTGTTGAAAGCAGGGATGCCGACATTGCAGAGCAGATTATCAATATGGACTATGAAATAGATGAAATGGAAGTGGAGATTGAAGAAGAGTGCCTGAAGGTGCTTGCGCTGCATCAGCCTGTTGCCGTGGACCTCAGGTTCCTGGTGAGCGTGATTAAAATCAACAATGATCTTGAAAGAATAGCGGATGAAACCGTAAATATCGCCTATCGCATCAAAACCATTTCGAAAAACAAAGATTGCAAATTCATTTTTGATTACGCGCTGATGGCCGAAAAAGCGAGTACCATGCTCAGGATGAGCCTTGATGCCATGGTTCGTCTTGATACGGAGATGGCTTTTAAAGTGTGTCTCATGGATGATGAGGTTGATGTTTTTGTTAAGAATGCATACGAACAGCTTAAACTTTCCATTATTCAGACACCTGAGGACGCTGGCACTTTATTTAATATGTTCCTGATTTCACGTCATATCGAACGTATCGCCGACCATGCGACCAATATTGCCGAAGAAGTTATCTATGTGACGGATGGTGAGATTGTCCGGCACGGGAA
>JAHJQU010000242.1 GCA_018819005.1 Pseudomonadota bacterium
AAAGTATATGAAGAACAACGTGCCAGGCATGGATGTTCCGGACGAACTGATAAAGCGCCTCCAAGGAGTTGACAAGAAGAGCCAAGCTGACGAGGGAATAAAAATAGCCTGCGAGCAGATCGAGGAATTCAAGGGGTTAAAAGGTGTGGCAGGCGTTCATCTCATGGCAATAGAGTGGGAGCATAAGGTTCCGGAGATTGCCGAGCGGGCTAAAATGCTGCCGAGGCCGTTGGTATAGGCAGTGGATTCCGCCATACTGATTGGCGGACCTTCGGCAGGGATCAGGATAGGTGTGAGGTGGAAGGCGTGAATCGCGGATCGTGAATCGATCAACGAAGTACGAGGTTCGGAAAAATTTCGCAACGGCACGAAGCATCAAAGAATAATCAATGAAAAAAAGCCCGTTTCTGTCATTAAGGCAGAAACGGGCTTTATATTTGCCTGTTTTAAACTATGCCGCTCTGGAAAGCTTTACTGCGCAGACCTTGTATTCAGGTATTTTTGATACCGGGTCGAGGGCCGCGTTGGTCAGCTTATTGGCTGCCGACTGCGCGAAATGGAAAGGAATGAAAACCGTTCCCCCCACAGCAGCAGAAGATATCCTGATCTTTGCCGTTATGTCTCCTCTCCTTGAGGCGATTTTTGCCATAGCTCCGTTATCAAAGCCGTATTTTCGGGCATCGGCAGGTGAAATTTCAACAAAATTTTCCGGCGCCCTTTCATTCAGCCCTTCGCTTTTCATTGTCATGGTTCCGGTATGGTAGTGGTAGATGATCCGGCCCGTAGTGAGATAAAGCGGGTAATCCTCATCAGTCTGCTCGGCAGGAGGTATATACTCAATTGCATGGAAAACGCCCTTGCCGATCGGGAAAGCCAGGGTATGAAGAACAGAGGTGCCCGGGTGGTCGGGAGTCGGGCATGGCCAGTGAATGCCTTCTTCTTCTATTCTGCCATAATTGATGCCGGTGTAGGAAGGAGTCACCTTCGAGATTTCTTCCATTATGGCGCTGCTGCTTTCATATGACATTGGATATCCCATGCGGGATGCTATTTCGCAGGTGATTTTCCAGTCATCTTTAGAATCTCCGGGAGGATCAACAGCTTTTCTGACACGCTGTACCCTTCGTTCGGTGTTCGAAAAGGTTCCTTCCTTTTCCGCAAAACAGGCGGAAGGGAGAACAACATCGGCTAACTGTGCCGTTTCAGTTAAAAAGATGTCCTGAACAACTAAAAAATCAAGATTCTTTATGCTCTTTTCCGCATGATTAAGATCCGGATCGGAAACGAGCGGGTTTTCACCCACTATGTAAAGAGCCTTCAAAGTTTTATCATGGGCTTTGGGTATCATTTCAGTAACCTTTAATCCGGGTTTGTCCGGAAGCCCCGTGACTCCCCAAGCTTTTTCCATGCGGCTTCTGGCAGCCTCATCGGTCACACTCTGATATCCGGAATAGACATTCGGAAGACCTCCCATGTCGCATGCACCCTGAACATTGTTCTGCCCCCGAAGCGGGTTGACTCCTCCGCCTCTTATACCGAGGTTGCCGCAAAGCATTGCAAGATTTGCCAGGGATTTCACATTATCGGTTCCGGTGATATGCTGAGTAATGCCCATGCAGTACAAAATGGCGCCTGCCTTTGCTCCTGCGTAAAGCCTTGCTGCCTCAATCAGATCCTCTGCCGGGACTCCTGTTATTGATTCGACATATTCAGGGGTGTATTTTTCGATAACCACTTTTAATTCTTCGAAGCCGGTAGTTCGGTTTTCAACAAAAGTTCTGTCGTAAAGCCCTTCTTTTATAATGACGTGCATCATTCCGTTTATCCAGGCCACATCGGTACCAAGATTCTGACGCAACCATATATCTGCAAATTCCTCCATTTTTATGCGTCTCGGATCGATAAGAATTAGTTTTGCGCCTTTATATTTTACCGCCCTTTTGACAAAAGATGATAAAACCGGGTGGTTCTCCGTGGTGTTTGACCCTGTGATCAGAATCACATTGGCTTCCTCTACATCGCCGATGGTGTTTGTCATTGCCCCGCTCCCGAAAGCTGCGGCCAGACCGGCCACTGTTGAGGAGTGTCAGAGACGGGCGCAATGGTCTATGTTGTTTGTTTTAAGAACCGCCCTTGTAAATTTCTGGACAATGTAGTTTTCTTCGTTTGTAATTCTTGCGGAAGTCAGGACGCCTATGCTGTCCGGACCGTGTTTTTCCTTTATTTCACCGAGCTTTCCGGCAACAAGAGAGAGCGCTTCGTCCCAGGTAGCTTTCCGGAAGCTGCCGTTTTCCTTTATAAGCGGATCTGTCAGGCGCTCGGAGGAGTTGATGAAATCATATCCGAATCTTCCCTTTACGCAGAGACTCCCGAAATTTGGCGGAACGTCATCGACTCCGGTGACCTTTACAACTTTATTGTCCTGGACATGCAGATAGAGCTGGCATCCGACACCGCAATAGCTGCATGTTGTCTGGACTTTATCGGTTTTCCAATGTCTGACTTTGTAGCGGGACTCCTTTTCAACGAGTGCTCCCACCGGGCACGCCTGGACGCATTCTCCGCAAAAGACGCAGTCGGAATCCTTAAGGGGCCTGTCCCCGGCAGCAATGATTTTGGTGGATGCCCCCCTGTATCCTATATTTATGGCGTTGTTGACCTGAACTTCATTGCATGCCTGTACGCAGCGTCCGCATAAAATGCATCTTGAGAAATCACGGATGATGAAAGGATTGACCGACTCCATGGGGTAAAGTATTTCGGTTGCCGGGAATTTATCGCCATTTACCTGGTATTTGTAAGCAAGATCCTGAAGCCTGCAATCTCCCCATACAGGGCAAAGTTCACCGCTGCCGTCATCTTTCTGCACGTTAAGCTGAAACTGGGTCCAATCCTTGCCGTCTGAACCCCTGATAGCGCAGTTGTGGTTTCCTGAAGAGAGAAGAAGCTGTATTATAAGACGGCGCGCCTCGATGACAGGGGCGGACTCTGTGTGCACAACCATATCGTTAGCCGCGGGGGTGGAGCAGGCAGGTAAAAGGCTCTTCGCTCCTTTAACTTCCACGACACAGATCCTGCATGCTCCTGTGGGGATGGTTCTCTTCAAGTAGCACAAAGTTGGGATATCAATGCTGTTTCGCTGCGCTACCGAGAGGATTGTTTCATCCGGATCAAAAATAAAGTCATGCCCGTTTAAATTTATTTTATTTTGTTGTTCCGCCATGATGCCTTGGTTCTCCTTTTCACGATCCACTATTCATGCCCTGCGTCCGCTTCTTTTTTATAATCAGTTCAAACTATTGTCAATTGTTAAAGATTTCAGGATCGAGCTTTCGTTCCCTTATATGGGAAAGTGTATTTTTCAGAAATTCATCTACAGAAACCCCATATTTTACCTTACCGCTCAATGTTCTTACAGAGACTGTTCCGGCTTCTTTTTCCTTCGCTCCGCAAATGATTATGAGGGGAACATAGCTTATCTGGGCGTCTCTTATCTTCTTGTTAAGGCTTTCTGTTCTGCTGTCAAGCTCAGTGCGTATTCCCTCTTTTTCGAGAGCAGTTCTGATTTCTGCCGCATATGTAACAAGATCGTCGTTAATCGGAAGCAGAGTTGCCTGTACTGGCGCCATCCAGAGGGGAAACTTTCCTGCAAAATGTTCGATCAGTATCCCGAAAAACCTCTCTATGGAGCCGTAAATAACCCTGTGTATCATTATGGGGCGGCGCTTTTCGTTATCTTTATCTATATAACTCAGATCAAATCTTTCAGGCAATGCCATGTCAAGTTGAATTGTTCCGCACTGCCATGTTCTTCCAAGCGCGTCTTTTATATGGATGTCTATTTTCGGCCCGTAAAAGGCTCCGTCCCCCTCATTTGTTTTATAGTCCGTGCCATAAGCTGCAAGAGCCGATTTCAGTCCCTCTGTGGCAATGTTCCATTGCTCATCGGTGCCTATCGATTTTTTTGGGCGTGTTGAGAGCTCAAGATGAAAACCGAGCCCGAATGTGCTGTATATTCTTTCCACAAGTTTCAGCACTCCGAGTATTTCACCTTCAATCTGGTCCGGAGTCATGAAGATATGCGCGTCATCCTGGTGAAATGCTCTTACCCTGAAAAGACCGGATAAGACTCCGCTCAATTCATGCCTGTGGACGAGGCCTATTTCGGCGGCCCTCAAGGGCAGATCCTTGTATGAATGAGGTCTCATGGCATAAAGAAGCATGCCTCCGGGGCAGTTCATCGGTTTTATCGCATATTCGGTCTCATCCACTACGGATGTGTACATGTTTTCGCGGTAATTCTCCCAGTGGCCGCTTCTTTCCCACAGGCCACGGTTTAACATGATAGGCGTCTTTGTTTCTACATAACCGGCCGCCCTGTGTTCCATCTTCCAGTAGTCAATAAGAGCCCCCCATATATTCATACCCTTGGGGTGAAAAAAAGGCATTCCGGGAGCTTCATCATGGAAACTGAAAAGATCAAGAGCGACTCCAATTTTGCGGTGGTTTCTCTTTATCGCTTCTTCGATAAAATGGAGATGATCATCGAGTTCTTTTTTTGAGAAAAATGCTGTGCCGTAGATCCTCTGCAACTGGGCCTTTGTCTGATCTGCTCTCCAGTAAGCGCCTGAAACCTTCATGAGCTTTATGGCTTTTATGAATCCGGTATGCGGCAGATGTGGACCTCTGCATAAATCCGTAAAATCTCCCTGTTCATATAAAGAGATGGTCCCGTCTTTTAAATCCGAGATCATCTCAAGCTTGTAAGGCTCGTTTTTGTAGAAATCGAGAGCCTCGTCTTTGGAGACTTCCTTTCGTTTAAAAGGAATTTTTGCGCTTATAATACGTTTGATCTCAGCTTCAATCTTATCGAAATTTTCTTTTGAAACAGGCTCCATGTCAATATCATAATAGAAACCGTCTTCGACCACAGGCCCTATGGTCAGTTTTGCATCCTTATATATATGGAGGATCGCCTGGGCCATGACATGCGCCGCGCTGTGGCGGAGTATTTCAAGGGCTTCTCGATCTCCCGTCGTAATAAGTCTTACCCTCGAATCATTTAAAATAACCGTATCCAAATCAACAAGCTTTCCATCAAGCTCCATTGCCACACAGTTTCTGGCAAGACCCTCTGAAATGCTTTTTGCCACATCAAGTCCCGTAGGGGAGCTTTCAAAACTTTTTATATTACCATCCGGAAGTGTTATATTGATCATTATTAACTCACTGTTGTTTAGATAAAGGGGTCAATCCGCCATACTGTTTGGCGGAGAGGGTTCAAGGAGTCGAGCGGATAAACAGGATTTGTTTTATCACTCGGACCCATTATTTTTGAGTTCTTTATCTCATAAGGGTTTTATTGATACATTCAAATTTTAATTATGTGAAAAGCCCGATACAAAGCTCCACAGACGCTTTCCGTCAAGCTGGCAAATATTTAGGTGAAATGGCAGTTATGGTCAAGATAAATTTGCAATAATTATGATGGCTTTTATAAAAAGCCTCCAGTCTTTTGAACCGAAAAATTGGCTGAATTGATATCAGAGGTCGTTTACAGGCAGGTTATCCAATATTATATAATTAACCTGAGCAACGGCAACATGCTTGCCGGCCGCATCGAAAAGGTCAACCGCAACCGGGCATAAAGTGCGGCCCAGCTTTATCACTTTTGCTTTTGCGGTAACGTCGCTTAAGCAGGGAGATAGAAAACGTATGTTCATGTCGGTGGTGGTCAATTTGACAAAGGGTCCTGTTTTTGTGAATATGGCGAAGCAGGCCGTGCTGTCGGCAATGGTCATCAATAATCCGCCATGGAACGATTCGAAGACCCCGTCATAACATAACTTCCTTGGTACGGTAGTTTCGCAATACCCGTCGGAAAGGGAGACGATTTTGATTTGCAGCGTATCAACGATCGGGATCTTTTTTATCCTTGCAAGTATCTGCTCTTCAAGTTCTGATGATGTTTTCATATTATTTAATAACCTTCTATTTATTATAGTCCTGCCCATTGTTAGTGATTATGCTGAAAGATGCTGTGAAACGGAAGGGCTTACCGGAAATCTGCGGGTCATGAAATTGAAATCGTAAATGATCGTATCATTTAATGAAAGCTGACAGGGTTTATAAATGTCAGCTGTCTTTATATGCCTTTACAAATTCTTCAGTTGTAATTCCAGCCTGTTTAATTGCACTTCTGAGAGTACCTATGGCAAGTTCTTTATGGATCGGAATAACACAACCTTTGTTATCCTTTCGTAAAACCACGTGACTCCCTCTTTGTCGTACAATTTTAAATCCTAAACTTTCAAAGATTTTGATAGCGTTATTACCTGAGACATGGGGAAGTTCAGGCATTAACAGCCACCTCAAAGGTTGTAAGGAAAGGATGTTGATTTTCTGTTAATGGAAATTCTTCAAGATATAATTCAGTAGCCTCTTGTAAATTTTTTACAGCATCTTCAATGGTTATTCCTTGGCTTGCGGTACCGGTTTCAGGACATTCTGCAACATATAAGTTGTCTTCTCTGTGTACGATTGCAGTAAACAATTTATTCATTTTTCACCTCTGAAACACATTTTATTCATTTTTCGTTAGATTTCAATATATTTTTGATAACCGGAAGATATCGTTGCTGCCGATTCTCACTTCCTCAACTCTTTTTTCAGATAATAAACACCTTTAACGCAGGCCTTCAATAGAACATATTTGATTTTATATGAATTCTGGAATAAAGAACAGGAAATTCGAAGAACAGATGTTTTCAGAACCGAGTCTTAAATATTAAGTGCATTTATTAGAAAATTCAATGACCATGGAACACAACATTATTCAAAGTGATTTTCCCTTTTGTATTTTACCTGTGATTGAGAAGCAGGTATTCAGAATGGGTATTGCCGGCAATTACGGAATGGATTCTTCCGATGTCGAATGGGCCGCAGAGCATGGAGCCAATTACTGGGTCTGGGGGGCCAGTTTTAAAAAAGTTACAGCAGGGATTAAGGATGTAATCAGAAAAAATAGAGAGAAGAATGTGGTTGCCCTGCTTGGCTGGGGGTTCTTTGGCTGGCAGATACGCCGGAGTGTTGAAAAAGCTCTGCGCGAATTAAATACCGATTATCTGGATGTTTTCAAACTGGGGTGGCTCGGACGGACATCAATTTACAGCCAGGGTATTGTCGATTCATTGTTGAAACTTAAACAGGAAGGCAAGATTAAGGCTATTGGAACCAGCATCCATGACCGGAAACGGGCCGGACAATTGGCACTCGATTCAGAACT
>JAHJQU010000243.1 GCA_018819005.1 Pseudomonadota bacterium
ATATAGAATACATAGCAAAGATCCTTCCTGATGGTCATCTTCCCCTGGATCCTTCCCTCGCTAAACATTTTAAACGGGGAGAGAAGATCAAAGTCCGGCTATCGAAGATCACCGAGGATAGGTTTAAATCTCAACTTTCCGAGCAAGCTCAGAAATTGCTGGTCTTGCTGGAAGGGGCGCCTACCCGTGGCGGATTTGGTGGGCGTGAAGTGACAAGGGCATTCATCCATGAGCGTTAATCCTAAGCCCCTGATAGACTCCAATGTTCTCATCTATGGAGTAGACAAAGAATCATTGTATCATGAAGAATCCCTTTCCGTTTTTAGAGAATATTTACAAAAGGGATGCTATTTGGCAGATCTTAGCCTCATTGAATTCTTTCAGGTAATCACGGACAGTAAGAAAACTCCCAAACCGTGTTCTCCAGAGGAAGCAAGCCAATATATCAAGCATTTCATTAACACACCAGAAATTGAAGTCCTTAAACTCATCATTTTGGATATTCTAAACAATCCAGAATTGAATGACGATTTGAAACGTTACGATATCACTCGCTACGGCATTTACGATTACTTGATTGCTTCCTGCATGCGGATTAATGGCATCAGGCATATCGTCACCTTTAACGACAAGGATTTTCAGAAATACGAATGGGTTGAACCAGTTAACCCAAAGACGCACTTAACCAATCAAACTAATACAACCAATAAGACGAATCAAATCAAATAAACCATGTCCGAAACAATAATCAAAGTAGAAAACCTATCCAAGCGTTACCGTATTGGTGCAAGAGAACAGGGCTATAAGACGTTTCGAGAAACTATCATAGATGGTTTTACAGCCCCAATAAGAAATCCCAAACGCCTTCGCGACCTAACCAAATTCAATGACGCCATACCCAATGCCTGCCCCGTGGAATGCGGAGCCTATTCCACTGGGGCTCTTTGTCCATAACTTTGAAAGAACAACATGAGTCAAGAGCAGACCTGACCCTCAATACACCTCCTACTTCATGCCGGTTTTAACCGGCGCTTTCAGGACGTCCCCCTTTGCAATTGTTGTCCTCATGGTATATCCTATTGACATATCCCTGATTAGTTCTATAATATAGTGGGTAAATAATTATTCACCGGAGGTATCGTGATGGCTTATGTTCAAACTAAAATTTTTAAAAGCAACCACATTCAGGCTGTCCGTCTGCCCAAGGAGATCGCCTTTCCGGAATCAGTAAAGGATGTTGAGATCACGGCGATTGGTAACAAGCGTATTATAGCTCCGGCGGGTCAATCATGGGATGACTGGTTTGATGCGCCGGGGGTTTCCAGGGATTTTATGAGGGATCGAAAGCAGCCTAAAGATCAGCTTCGAGAGACCTTGTAATGCTGAAATACCTACTGGATACCAATATTGTCATTTATACTATGAAAAACCGCCCACAAAAGGTGAAAAGACAGTTCAAGCGGCATGAAGGTCAGATGTGCATCTCGGTAGTAACCTTGGGTGAATTGGTTTTTGGTGCGGAACATTCACAACAGGTGGAACGGAATCTGGCAGACATAGAGGCGCTGGCCGCCCGGCTTGAAGTGTTGCCCTTTGACAACAAAGCAGCATATCATTTCGGACAGATAAGGGCTGCGTTGTACAGCGCCGGAAAGCCTTTAGGACCTTACGATATGATGATCGCCGGACATGCTAGGGCATCCGGATTGATACTCGTAACAAACAATGTAAAAGAATTTGCGCGGGTGCCGGGGCTGCTACTTGAGAACTGGACGAAATAAGGAAGAGGCTGGGAATCTAGTCATTATGGTTTACGAAGCGATACGCAAGAGCAGGGAATTCCAAAGAGATTATCTTCTGAAAGATCAAAGTATAGGCGCTTCCGTTTCGGTCATGGGGAACATCTGCCTGGTTAAATAGTTTGAGGATGTTGTATGTACTATACAACGATCCCAACGATATCTCTATGAGCTAAATTGAAAAATTATTGAATTATTGACGGACGTCCCCCTTTTTAACGATTGGAAAACTCAGATCAAAATATTTGAAGCATATGGTTGTAGATATAAGCGCAAAAAGGGATCTCACCATGTCTTGACCTATCCCGGAGCAAAAAGATCTGTTGTTATTCCTGAATATGACGAGGTTGATCTAGACAT
>JAHJQU010000244.1 GCA_018819005.1 Pseudomonadota bacterium
CCGGAACTTTATCCAAACCTTCAGGGTGTATTAAAACCGGAAAATTAATCAGTGATTTATCCGGCAGGACCTCATATTCGGCGGGAAATCTATTTTCAAAATACATTTCCTGGAATCCTGAAAATTTAAGAGCATGCGCTGTTGAATCCAGTACGGCAGTCTCTTCTGAAGAGATCAAACCGGATGTAACCGCAACAGCAAGTCCGGCGAGACATTCACCTCCATGCGTACATGCGATATGCCCATTGCGGTTTGCCGTAATTTGCCAATCCATAATGGACTGTTCCTTTACCTCTACGAAAAAGACCTTTTCCTTGCCGGCAAGTCGGTTGTATGTATCGACAAGATGGATTACTCTCGGCATTGAAACCGGGTTGCCTATCATTGCAGCCTGAGCGACACTCGGCTTAACATTTACCGGAACGAATTTGCGCTTTTTGACATCCGGTTCACTGTAGTAATTAAACACCGGATTGGCATGTTCTGATTGAACGCCGAATATTTTCGGTAAAACATCTATAATGCCTGTCTCGTAAAATTTTATGAATCCATTTAATACCGCTGTGATGTTTCCTGCGTTTCCGATAGGGACAAATATGACCTTGTTTCTCATATCATACTCGAAATCCTGAGCAATCTCATAAGAATAAGATTCCTGCCCGAGAATTCGCCATGCATTCTTCGAATTAAGGAGAGCTACATTATATTTTTCGGATAAATTTTCCACTATCTTCATGCAGTCGTCAAAAACGCCGGGTATTTCGAAAACCGATGCACCGCTCCCCAAAGGCTGGGAAAGCTGCTGTGGTGTAACTTTCTTATGCGGAAGCAAAACAGCAGACTTGATATTGGGTTCAAGATAAGAAGCATATAAAGCCGCTGACGCAGAAGTATCTCCTGTTGAAGCGCAGATTGCGAGGAGATCAGAAACAAGCTTATTTTGAACCAGATAATTGATATAGCTGAATGCGCTTGCCATTCCCCTGTCCTTGAATGATGCGCTGGGATTCTGGCCGTCATTTTTAAAGAAAAACTTCACACCAGCTTTTTTCTGGAGTGAATGATTAGCCTCGATAACCGGGGTGTGCCCTTCACCGAGGTATATTACCGAAGAAAGAGGGATAATCGGGCCAATAAATTCGTGGTAGCGGTATATTCCCTTCAGTGCCGGTATTTTCAACATACGGCGATAATCAAAAATCTCCCGCCACTTTTTACCGGGGATTTTTTTCAAAAAGGCAAAATTCAAATCATGAATTAACAGAATCTTACTGCAATCAGGGCAGGTATAAAGAAGTTTTTCTATTCCGTATTCCCTGCCGCATCCGAGACAATGGTAAACCAGATCTCCTTTATGCTCCGGAATTATGTAAGGCCTGATATTTTTTGGGAAAGATTCGGGTTTCATGGCGATATTCTTTCCAATCCCCCCATGTAGGGTCTGAGATTTTCGGGAATAATAAAGGAACCATCTTCCTGTTGATAGTTTTCAAGAATGGCTGCAACCGTTCGCCCAACGGCAAGCCCCGATCCGTTTAAAGTATGAACAAGCTCTGTGCCTTTTTTCCCTTTTCTTTTGAATCGTATGTTACCGCGTCTCGCCTGGAAATTTTCGAAATTACTGCACGAGGAGATCTCCCTGTATACACCCTGGGCCGGCATCCATACTTCTATATCATATGTTTTTGCGGCAGAAAAGCCAAGATCTCCGGTGCAGAGGCAAATAACCTGATATGAAAGTCCAAGACGTTTTAAAATGGTTTCGGCATTATTCAAAAGATCTTCAAGTTCGTCATATGAAGTTTCAGGCTTTGAAAATTTCACAAGCTCTACCTTATTAAACTGATGCTGCCTTATCAGGCCTTTAGTGTCTTTTCCATAAGAACCTGCTTCTGAACGGAAACAAGGAGTGTAAGCCGTATAGAGAATGGGGAGTATCTCTTCATCTAAAATTTCATTTTGATGAATATTTGTTACAGGTACTTCGGCTGTGGGGATCAGATAATAATCCCACCCTTCCAGCTTGAAGAGATCTTCGGCAAACTTTGGCAATTGTCCGGTGCTTGTCATACTTTGCTTGTTAACAATAAATGGAGGCAAAACTTCGGTATAGCCGTGTTCAGTTGTATGTATGTCCACCATAAAATTTATCAGCGCTCTTTCAAGTCTTGCCCCCGCGCCAAAATATAATGGGAAGCGAGCACCTGTGATCTTTGAGGCTCTGTCAAAGTCAAATATCTTTAGATATTCACCTATTTCCCAGTGGCTTTTCGGTTCAAATTCAAAAGCCGGCCTTTCCCCAACCATTTTTACGGCCAAATTATCTGAACTGTCCTTACCTTCCGGAACTGAACTATGTGGAATATTTGGGAGTTCAAGAAGAATCTTGTTGATCATTTCCTCATTTTTCGAAAGCCCTGAATCGAGATTTTTTATTTTAGCGGAGACATTGCGCATTTCTAATACGAGGGCATTTGTATCATCGCCCTTTTTTTTCAAGGTTGCAATTTGTTCTGAAACAATATTTCGTTGATGCCT
The DNA here is from genome assembly GCA_018819005.1 of Pseudomonadota bacterium. GTDB lineage: Bacteria > Desulfobacterota > Desulfobacteria > Desulfobacterales > RPRI01 > RPRI01. The sequence continues at coordinate 2,539 of JAHJQU010000244.1, forward strand.
CAGTTCTTCAATTTCGGTAAGAATTAATCGCATTTTTGCGTCGTAATGCTTAAATCCTTCAATATCAGCAACTTTGCCCCGTTTTGCTATAGAATTTTGAACAAGATCCAGATTTTGTCTAACAAATTTGATTTCCAGCATAATTATTCCTACTTTTATGTCAAATATAAGCCATATCAACAAGCTCTGCAGGGTTTATTAAAGAAAATAATAAAAAGGGTGCGGCAAAATAGTTTTATTATCATAATACCAGTTTACTTTTAACCACGTACAAGCTTTTTAGTCAATGATTTTTATAAGTTGACTTTTGTCAACTATTCTGTTAATAAAATTACAAATTCTATTTTCTCAGGAGATCGTATATGGAGGAAATTCGGGGGAAAAAAGGTGAAATAATAAATAATATATCCAAAATATTCAGCAAGCTTTCTGCTAATAATATATCAGAAAAAACGAGGAGCATAGAAAAAAGACTGTTTGAATTTGCTAACTTTATCGAAGCAAAAACTTCTTTGCTCTATATTAATTCAGGATATGAGGTAGTTACCAAGGATATTCTTAAAAGATGTTTTGATTATAATAAAACCGTTGTTCTCCCTTCATTTAATTTCGAAATGCAAAAAATATCTTTACTGAAGGTTGATAACCTCAAAACGGGTTTAAAGCGTGGAGAAAATGGTATTCTGGAGCCTGATACCAGCAAGTGTAAAACAGTTCCAATCCAGTTTATTGATATAGCGATAATACCAGGATTTGCTTTTGATGAAAAGGGAGGAAGAATCGGGTCAGGAGACGGTTTTTATGACAGGCTGATTCCCATGCTTCCTGTTACCACAAGAAAAGTAGGGCTTGCGTATGAAAGCCAGATTATCCAGCAGGTGCCGATGGAATCTCACGATAAACATGTGGACATAATCATTACGGAAAATAGAATAATTTATAAGATTTGAGCAGGAAACGGGCTTTCACGCCCAGATAATTATGAGCAGTATGGTTAATTTTTTCAGGATTCCAGGATTTTTTCAAGTTTTTGCAGATTTGAATCTTCTCCAACCGCAATAACTGTATCTCCGGCCTCAATTTTCGTCTCAAAGGAAGGATTGAAAAGCATACTTCCGTCAGGTTTTTTTATTGCTATAATAATCAGATTAAATTTTTGCCTGATGCCAGAATCTTTCAACATAATATTTATCAGGCTTGAAGATGGACTCACCGGAATCTCTTCCATTTTGATGTCTTTGTTCTGTTCCGCGAAAGCAAGATCCAGAAAGCTGGTAATCGTAGGCTTCAGAATTCGCTGGGCCATACTTATGGCACCAATATCATATGGAGACACAACGTTATTGGCACCTGCGGCTAAAAACTTGGATTTTGTATCACTCCGGCTTGCTCTGGCTGTGATATGAAGGTTCGGATTGAGCTGCCTTGCAGTCAGAACAAGAAAAACATTTTCGGCATCTGTGGCCAGGACTGCAACAAGTCCTTTTGCTGTTTTTATTCCGGCTTTTATAAGGTTCTCTTCATCTACTGCATTCCCGTGCAGATATAGAACACCATCTTCTTCCATAACAGGGATGAGGTCTTTGTTGCTTTCCAAAACAATGAGATCGAATTCTTTTTTTCCGTATAAATTTTTACAAAGTACTCTTCCGATTCGTCCATACCCGCAAACTATATGATGGTTTTTCAGTCTTCCGATTTGTTTATCCAATCTTCTCCTCCCCAGAATAGCCCTTATTCTTCCTTCTATCATGAATTGAACCATGGCGCCTGCAACATATAAACAAAAACCAACCCCGAAAAAGATCAGCAGCATTGTAAAGATGCGACCCGCCCTGCTTACAGAATGAACTTCACCATATCCAACTGTAGCGAGAGTTATTATGGTCATGTACATTGAATCAAGAAGATCCCATCCTTCAATCATCATATACCCTGTAGTCCCCGCAATACCTATAAAAAGTGTCAGGAGGAGTGACAATATAAGATGTTTTGTGCTGTCCATGGATATTCCGGATAATATTTGAGATTAGGCCGATTTTTGTAAACAGTTCAATAGTTGTCTTTTTATATTCTATAAGATAAACAGATAAAAGTTTCAAGGCTTGAATTATTGACGAGTATTAATTGATTTGGCAGGAAATGCAAACATGAATGAAACAGCATTAAAATATGAGCGCATGCGCGAAGAGATGGTAAGAAAACAGATCGAGAACCGCGGGATAACCGATCCAAGAGTTATTGCAGCCATGCTGAAGGTTCCTCGTCACCTTTTTGTAAGCGATGCTCTCAGCGATCAGTCCTATGGCGATTTTCCTCTTCCCATAGGTGAGCAGCAGACAATATCTCAGCCATATATTGTTGCTGAAATGACCCAGTCGCTTAATCTGAATGAAGAAGACCGGGTTCTTGAAATAGGAACGGGATCCGGTTATCAGGCTGCGATTCTTGCTGAAATAGCATTTCGCGTTTATACAATAGAGAGAATACATTCGCTTTATTCCAAAGCCCGCTCTCTCTTTGACAGGCTTTATTACCACAATATAGTAACGAAATATTCTGACGGTTCGATAGGGTGGGAAGCTGAAAGTCCTTTTGACGCAATAATAGTTACAGCCGGTTCTCCGGATATTCCCAAAACTCTTATAAGCCAGCTTGCAATAGGAGGGCGAATGGTTATTCCTGTTGGAAACCAGCATTCCCAGGATTTGATCAAGCTTTACAGGGATGAAAAGGGTATTCATAAGACAAATCTCGGGGGTTGCAGATTTGTCAGGCTTGTAGGAGAGCATGGATGGAGAGAAGAATAAATGTTAAGGCGGATGTATGACTGGGTAATTAGATGGGCTGAAACACCTTATGGGGACTGGGCATTATTTTTTATTGCTTTTTCTGAGTCATCTTTTTTTCCCATACCTCCTGATGTTCTCCTAATAGCTCTTGGTATTGCAATACCAAAAAAATCTTTCAGATATGCTCTATTGTGCTCTGTTGGTTCTGTTTTGGGTGGTTGTTTTGGCTATCTTATCGGGTGGCAGTTCATGGCGGGATTCGGGGATAAAATAATAAATTTGTATGGTTTTGGAGATAAATATGGCTATATTCAGGATCTTTTCATGAAATACGATGCGTGGGCAATCGGAATAGCAGGCTTTACACCGATTCCATATAAGGTCTTCACAATTGCAGCAGGTGCATTCAAAATAAATTTTCCGATATTCCTTATTGCTTCAGCGATTTCACGTTCTGCTCGTTTTTTTGCGGTAGGTGGCCTTATTTATTATTTCGGCCCCAGGATTCAGGTGTTTATCAACAAGTACTTCGATGTACTTGCAGTGGCATTTACCATTCTGCTGGTTGCAGGTTTTGTAACAATCAAATATATTTTTTAATTTTAACTGCATTTTGAATAACCGCAGGAATGACAAACAAGACATCCTTCCTGATGTGTAAGTACCCCGCTGCAATCCGGGCAAACACCCATTATTGAACCGCTTTCGGCGAAAGTGGAATCGGTTCTGTATTTAAGTACTCTTGCAATTGCGTCGGGACAGGAGAGCACCATTACTCCATTTTGCCATGAAGGAGAAGGGCATCTGATTCCTGCAAGCTGTTTGATAATGGCTTCAGCCTTCACACCGGAACGTAAGGCAAGAGATATAAGACGGCCTGCCGCTTCAATTTGAGATGAGGCACATCCTCCAGTTTTTCCCATCTGGGCAAAGACTTCGCACATTCCATCCTCATCAGAATTTATTGTGACATATAATTTCCCGCAACCGGTTTTGATGCGTTCGGTAATACCGACAGTGCATTCCGGTCTGGGTCTTGGGGCTATTTTGACTGACTCTCCTTTTTCGGAGCCGATATTCAGTACCTGCAGTTGACGGCTTCCGTCCCGGTAGATTGTTACTCCTTTGCAGCCGAATTATGGGCAAGCAGATATACCTTTGCAATATCACTTTTTATGGCTCCGGAACGAAAGTTTACAGTTTTTGAAACGGCATTATCGGTATATTTCTGGAATGCAGCCTGAATCTTTATGTGCTGCTCAGGTGATATATCGTGTGCTGTTACAAAAAGAGCTTTTAAGTGGTCAGAAACTGATTCAATATCCTGAACGGATTTTCCCTCCATTATTTCATCCATCAATTTTTTTCTGTAAATCCCTTCTGCCTTTGCTATGTCAACAAACAGGGGATTGATTTCAGAAAGGGATTGTCCATCAAGAACCTTCCTTACTTGAGCTATCGCAAATAAAGGTTCAATGCCGCTTGATGTGCCTGCTATAATGCTGATTGTTCCGGTTGGGGCTATTGTGGTAGTAGTCGCATTCCGCATGTGCGGAGTCTGCGGCGCATCGTAAAGACTTTCTTTGTAATATGCGAAATTGCCTCTTTTTTTTCCAAGCGCTGCGGAGGCAATTTTAGATTCCTGTGAAATAAAAGACATTATTTTTTCAGCTACTGATACGGCTTCTTCCGAATTATAAGATATTCCCAGTTTAATGAGCATCTCGGCAAACCCCATTACGCCAATGCCTAATTTTCTTGTACCTTTACTCATTTTTTCGATGCGGGATAGAGGGTATTTGTTTATTTCTATCACGTTATCAAGGAAATGAACTGCATCATGAACAGTTTTTTTAAGGCGATTATAATTAACAGCTTTTCCGGAAACCATTCTTGAAAGATTAATGGATCCAAGCGTGCAAGATTCGTAAGGAAGAAGAGGCTGTTCGCCGCAGGGGTTTGTTGCTTCTATCTCTCCAAGATGATGAGTTGGATTATCCTGATTAATTCTGTCTATAAAAATAACGCCTGGTTCACCTGTAAGCCATGCTGAATGCACTATCATGTCGAATATTTTTCTTGCAGAAATGCGCTTTACAATATTCGTTGTGCGTGGATTTATCAGATCGTATTCAGAATCACGTTCCAATGCGGCCATAAAATTGTTTGTCAATGCAACAGATATGTTGAAATTGTTAAGCCGATTCTGATCATCTTTCAGCTCAATAAAAGATTCAATATCAGGGTGATCTACCCGCAAGATTCCCATGTTTGCCCCTCTGCGGGTTCCGCCCTGCTTTACGGTTTCAGTCGCGACATCAAAGACGGTCATAAAGGAAACAGGTCCGCTTGATACTCCTGCGGTTGAAAGTACTATATCTTTTTCAGGACGTATCCGGGAAAAGGAAAAACCTGTTCCACCTCCGCTTTTATGTATAATTGCCGTATTTTTCAGAGTTTCAAATATGCTGTCCATTGAATCTTCAATCGGCAGCACAAAACAGGCTGCAAGCTGGCCAAGGCGCCGCCCTGCATTCATGAGTGTAGGAGAATTAGGCAAAAACCATAAGTTCGTCATGATCTTAAGAAATTTTTTTTCTGCTTTTTTGATGTCATATGGAGAATTAAACAAAGATTCAGCGGAGGCTACATGTTTTGCCACTCTTTCAAACATATTCGCAGGTGTTTCAATTACATTTCCTTCCTTATCTTTTTTCAGATAACGTTTTTCAAGAACTATTATCGCATTATTTGAAAGTGGAATTTTCATATTATTTTTTTGCCCCCGATTCTTTTTTCATATGCGTTATAAAAGCGCTGCATACCGGGGAAATGCTTCGTTGCCTGCTTGTTGTAAGATAAAAACTGCGTTTAAGATTTAATCCTTCTATGGCAAGGGCTTTTAACGAGCCGTCTTTTAAGTCTCCCTCAACGGCTATTGTAGAAAGAATTGATACCCCTGCCTTGCTTTTTATTCCCTGCCTGACAGCTTCGGTGCTTCCCATCTGCGCCGCAATTTTCAGATCGGAAAGATCATATCCGATTTTGTTTAAATTCTGTTCGATAGATTTTAAAGTGCCCGATCCGCGTTCTCTGACAATGAAAGGCTCTTCAAGGAGCATTTTAATACCGATGCTCTTTTTCTTTCCCCATATATGGTCTGAAGGAATGATGAGGCGCATTTCATCATCAATGAGAATTTCCTGGTGAATCCTTTTGTCTTTTTTTTCAGCGCCTACAACCCCGAGTTCAAGTGTTCCGGAAATAGTGTCATTGATTATTTTTTCAGTATCTCCGATTATAAGAGAAATCATTATTTCCGGATAAATTTTTGCAAAAGAACCGACTATTCGTGGAAGAATATATTCGCCCGGAATTGTGCTTCCGCCTATTATAAGGTTCCCTTTTATTATTCCGTGAAATTCGGATAAAGCGATTTCCATTTCATCGCGCAGGGCAATTAGTTTTTTCGCGTAGGCATAAACCAATTGACCGGCTTTTGTGGGGACTGCTTCTTTTGACATGCGGTCTATCAGCCGGCATCCGAAGTGAGATTCCAAATCTCTAATGTGGCTGCTGACGGTTGGCTGGGAAATATGCGCAGTTTCCCCGGCTTTTGAAAAACTTTTCAGTTCTATGACTTTGCAGAAGATATTAAGCTGCCAAAGATCCATATTATTTAGAATTAATAATTAAACCGAATTTTTCTTTTAATTTGTTATTAACTATAGGTGGAACCATACCTTTTATGTTTCCGCCAAACCGAGCTGCCTCCTTTATTATTGAGGAACTGGTAAAAATCCATCTCAATCCGGTCATAAGAAAAACAGTCTGGATTTCTCTGTTAAGACGCTTGTTCATAAGGGCAAGCTGAAATTCGTATTCGAAATCGGAAACCGCACGCATTCCACGGAGTATGGCGTGGCTTTTCCTTTTTGCAGCATAATCAACAAGAAGTCCGCTAAAAGTGTCAATTTCAATATTATTAATTTTTTTCAAACTTACTTTAAGCATATGAATGCGTTCTTCCACTGTAAACAGGGGATCCTTGCCTGGGTTGAGTAAAATCGCGACGATTATCTTGTCAAAAAGCTTAAGCCCTCTTTCAAGAATATCAATGTGTCCGTTGGTTACAGGATCAAATGAACCTGGATAAATGGCGATTCTTTTCATTGTTTTAATAATCCGTCATATCTTTTCTGTTAGTTTATATTGAAGTTTGTGCGGAGCGTACATTGTTTGTTTTCTCATGCTCCGGCACAATAAGCCCCTTTTCCACAACAAAGGCAAATTAAAGCCATGCTTTATCAGAAAAATCTATACCATATAATTTAAAAAGGAAACAATAGTTTTTCCATATCTTCTTTGATCTGAAATTTTATACTCCAAGACATCTTCGGGAAGTGTTTCTGTCAGAGCATGCTCGATTATTATCAAAGCATTTTTTTGAAGTAAACGGCTTGCAGAAAGGTTTATTAAAGCAGGTTTTATCAAGTTCTTATTATATGGAGGGTCCATAAAAACAAGATTGACTGAAGGAACCCCGTTGTTAAGAGCAATATTATTTTTTGTTATATCTGCTCTTATAATTTTAATTCTGCCTTGCAGCTTGCAAGCTGCAATATTTTTTTCGATTACTGAAAGCGCGTCTTTATCAGAATCCATAAAGATTGCAAAAGATGCTCCCCGGCTTAAGGCTTCAATTCCTAAAGCACCGGTTCCTGCAAAAAGGTCCAGTACGACAGAGTCAGGAATACGGGGGGCAAGAATGTTGAAAATATTTTCTCTTATACGGTCAGCCGTAGGCCTTATCTTGACTCCTTTGAGTGAAAAAAGCCTTTTGCCTTTAAATTTACCGCTGATTATTCTCAAACCCATTTTGCTAAAGATATTTTAATTTTTTATGAAGATAACTTCGCCCGACATCTATTGCCTTTGCCGTTTTTGAAATATTACCATCATTTTCCGAAAGTTTTATTTTTATAAATTCTTTTTCGAAAGCTCTTTTTGCATCCTTCAAACGATCGAAAAGAAAAATTTCATTTACTCCGGCTTTATCTTTTTCTTCAACGCCCAGATTATAATTGTCGGGAATATCTTTAACATCTATCGTGGTCTTTTCAACCAGAATGGCAAGTTGTTGCATAAGATTCTTTAACTCCCTGACATTGCCGGGCCATGGATAGCTGCCAAGCAAGTGGAGGGCTTCCTGTGAAAATGTTTTCTTTTCATTTTTGTTTTGTTTCGCGCATTCAGCAAGAAAAATATCGATCAGGATGGGAATATCTTCTTTGCGGTTTCTTAAAGGAGGAACTTCAACTGGAACTACATTGAGTCTGTAATACAGGTCTTCCCTGAAAGTTCCTTTTACGATCTCTTTTTCAAGCGGTTTATTGGTTGCTGCAATTACCCTCACATCAACATTTAAGGTTCTTCTTCCGCCGGCTCTCTGGAATTTCTTTTCCTGTAAAAAACGTAATATTTTAGCCTGGGTTTTCAGACTCATATCGCCTATGTCATCCAGAAAAACAGTTCCATTGCCGGCAATCTCAAATTTTCCCCTCTTTTTGTTTGATGCCCCGGGGAAGGCTCCCTTTTCGTGTCCGAAAAGTTCACTTTCTATCAATCCCTCAGAAATAGCAGCGCAATCGACAGTAATAAAAGGCTCTTCTACGCGAGAGCTGAGCTGATATATTGTTCTGGCAACCAGCTCTTTACCTGTTCCGTTTTCGCCGGTGATCAAAATCGTTGCGTCTGTTGGGGCAACTGCGGCTATTTTTTTCTTCAGTTCAATTGTCGCTGCGCTGATACCGTTTATGGAGTGTTTTTCAATAGTCTTCTTTCTAAGATATCTGTTTTCTTCTTCCAGTCTTCTGAAGTTTAAAGCATTGTTTATTGCAACTATTATCTTGTCTATTGAAAGCGGCTTTTCAATAAGATCATATGCCCCTAGTTTTGTTGCTTTTACAGCTGTTTCGATGTTGCCGTGGCCTGTAATTATTATAACCTGTAAATAAGGATTCCCCTTTTTGATCTGTTTTAAAGTTTCAATTCCGTCAATGCCGGGCATCCATATATCAAGAAGAACAAGATCGGGATATTCCCTGTCTATTATCTTCAATCCTTCATATCCTGTTGAGGCAGTCATAACTTCAAAGCCTTCATCGGCAAGAAGTCCGCTTAAAGATTTAAGAATTGAGGGTTCATCATCAACAATTAAGATGGATGGAAACATTTGCTTTTAATCCTTTTTATGTTACCGGCAGCTCAATAATAAACTTTGCTCCCCTGGGATAGTTATCCTGGACGCGAATAACGCCTTTATGATCGGCAATAATTGTATTAACTATTGTAAGCCCAAGGCCCGACCCGGTTTTTTTTGTCGAAAAATTTGGTTCAAAAAGACGTCCTTTATCTTCTTCCGATATTCCTGCACCGTCATCCGCAACTTCTATCCTTACAACTTTTGTTGCGAAATCATTTTCAACTTTTAAAACAATGGTGCCGCTATCTTTAATTGCAGCAACTGCATTATCAACCAGATTAATCATTGCCTGTTTTATTTGTTGCCGGTCAATGTTAAGCAAAATAATGTCATCTGGAATTATTGTATCAAAAACAATTTTTTCATGGCCTTCCTTGAAAAGCGCTACGGTTTCCCTGATAATGGAAGGCAAATCGCAGGGGGCCGGGTTTGCAGTTGGAAATCTGGCAAATGTTGAGAATTCATTTACGAGGTTTCTTATCAAATCAACATGGTCGATAATCATTTGCGTGCATTCTTCAAATACCGGTTCATTAAGCCGGTTCGAATATTTACGTTGAAGGCGCTGGGCGGACAATTTTATTGGTGTTAAGGGATTCTTAACTTCATGCGCTATTCGCCGGGCGACTTCACGCCATGCCGCCATTCTCTGAGCTTTCTCAAGTTCTGTCAAGTCGTCAAAGACCATGACAATCCCCATATGATGTCCGGCATCATCTTTTAAGGCGTTTACATTTATAAGAAAACTCCGGCGTTTTTCTCCTATGGAAAGGCTTAAGGGTAATTCAACAGCATTATCCGGTGAAACGGAAAGGCTTATCATTATTTCATCGGCAAGACTAAGGTGCTGGTCCTTCAATAGCTCTTTATAGCTTTTACCAATAATATCATCTGGTTCAAGGTTAAACATCTTTTCTGCTGATTTGTTGATTGTTGTTATAAATCCTTTTGAATCAAGGGATATAACTCCTGCCGATATATTTTTTAAAACGATTTCCATGTACCGGCGCCTTTCTTCAATCTCTACGTTTTGCTCTCTGAGCATCCTGGCCGAAAGCTCAAGTTGTTCCCTGCCGGTTCGAAGGTCTTTCGTCATTTTGTTAAATGAGTCAACAAGGCTTCCTATTTCGTCATCTGCAGCTATATCAATGCTGAACCCCAGATCTCCTTCCGCAACTCGCCTGGTTCCTTCAGCAAGCTCCATTATTGGTATTGTAATCGATTTGGCAAGGTAAAAACCGAACCAGATAGCGCAAAAGAGTACAAGCAATGCAACTATAGAGAGTAATATGTAGTATGAAATCTGAATTGGTTTCTTAAAAAGTTTAATTTGCTGATATTCTTCAAATCCAAGAGAAATGGATTTCATCTTGTCGGAAAGATGATGAGAAATAAGACTTGTTAAAGCAACATAACCTGTTGCTTCATTGGGTTTGACTCCGAAAGGAATTGTCCCGATAGTTCTGATAATCTCTCCTCTCGATATTTTTTCTGAAATAGTTCTTATGTTTTTAGGAGACATATCTTTTTGAAAATTATCGGAGGAAAGGGCAGCAAAAGGAAAATCTTCGAGTTCAAGAGCCAAGGCAAAAGATATGCGTTCGAGGTTCTTGTTATACAGTTCAACCGCATGGATGTTGAATGATCTTTGAACAACTCCCAAGTAATTGGAAGCAGCCTGTATTTTAAGAGGATCAAGGAGTTTTCTGGAGTTGATCTGATATGAAATTCTTTCAAGATAAAATTTGTTGTTTTCTTCAATTTGAGAATAAAAGCTTTGACCAACATCCAGTGAATTCTCAAGCGCGTTCTCAACCGGAACATTGAACCAGAATTCAATGCTGGTTGTTATAAAGCTGATTGAAAAGAAGAATAAAATTATTGTTGGTAAAAGAGTGAGAGTTCCAAATGCTATTACAAGTTTTGTACGGAGTTTTGCCCCCATAGCTTTCTTTTTTCTGTCATAAAGAAGCTTAAACAGATTTCTGAATACCAGGAAAATCAGAAGAATCAGCAGCAATAAATTTATGTTTATCAGGATAAACATCAAGATGGTGCTTGATACCGGTATGTCAGTTCCGAATTTAATAACCCTGCTTTCAACAAAGGTTAAAAGAGCAACAATAAATATTATTGCAATAATTATAATGCCTTCTCGTTTACGTCTGAAGCTTTCCTGTGCTGAGCCGATTGAAGTGGATTTGGTGGGTGCGTTATTTTTCATAGTAGTTTTGGGGTCAAATCAAATCATGCAATAACTTGGTTTAATAGACAAAATCTATTATATACCAGTCGGTTTCAAGGTCCCAAAAGTAACCAATCGCAAAGATATAGTGCAGATAAAAAGGTAGGGTTAACTTGCTGACTTCTGCCTTGACCTGGATCTGATATGTTCCATTTTTTTCCAGCTTGCTTACCTGAATAATTTTCAAGCCGTCAATCCGGGTCATAAGTTCCTGGGCTTCTTTGAAAGATTCAGTCACTACAGGTTCAACATTCTTCCAGGATCTTGACACGGTAAAAGTTTTTTTGAGAGAATCGTATTTTACTGAAGTAGTTAAATAGATGTCTGCAATTTTGCTGTTAAACCACAAATCTTTAATGTTGTACAATTCGACGTAAAACGAAAAAGTAGTCGAAACTCCTGACATTATTGCCTTGTTCATTTCTTCCCTGAATGCACCTTCGAGATTCATTTTAAAGAGAAGTTCATCATTATGCCTGATTATTGCAAAGTTGGTAAGTTTCGCATCCTGAGCAAAGACTGTTCCCGCCATTAGAAAATAAATGCAGAGAAGCAGTATCCATTTCTTATTATTCCTTAAAATTGACATATCAATAATTATTCAGTTGTGTTATTTTAGTGAATGAAATTATGCGATTTGTTTGAGCATATCTTTTGCGCCGATCAAACAATATCATTAAAAAGCACAAGTTTCCCATGACTCTTTGTTAGATAAAAATTTTTCTATAAAAGCATGATTGAAGGCGTGCCCTGTTTTGTTTAGTACAATATGCCCAAGTATAGGCAAGCCAAGGAGAGAAAAGTCTCCTATGCAATCCAAGAGTTTATGTCTTACAAACTCGTCCGGAAAACGGAGGCCCTCTTGATTTAATATTGAGTCTTTGTCAATAACAACAACATTATCAAGAGAACCGCCTTTTGCGAAACCGTACTGCCGTAGATATTCGATTTCGTGCAAAAACCCGAAAGTTCTTGCGCTGCATATTTCCTTTTCGAATACCAGTTCAGTAATTTTGGTAGAAAAAGTCTGTTTATTAATAAGAGGATGATCATATTCAATGGTACAGGTTATCTTTAGGTCTGGTGATGGATATACCCCAACCGATTTTCCATCTTGATTTAATTCAATGGGTTCTTTTACAACAAAATAGTATCTGTGAGCGTTCAGTTCTTCTATTCCTGCTTCCTTTAACAGACGGGTAAAAGGCTCAGAGCTTCCATCCATTATAGGCATTTCATATGAATCGAGCTCAACCGAGACATTATCAATTGAAAGCCCTGCGAAAGCGGCCATCAGGTGTTCGATAGTTGAAACTATGAATCCATTATATCCTATTACTGTTGCAAGACTCGTATCAACAACCATGCTGAAACAGGCAGGTATGCTCGGGCTGTCAGGAAGGTCGGTCCTTACAAATTTTATTCCGTAATTAATTGGCGCAGGTTTTAAAGTCAGATTAACATTCTTGCCGGAGTGAACACCTATTCCTGAACAACTGACAGTTTTTGC
>JAHJQU010000517.1 GCA_018819005.1 Pseudomonadota bacterium
AACCGCGGGAATGCCGCCGGCAGCATCGATATCAGCCATCTCGTAAGGTCCGGCCGGAATGATCGAACAAAGGTTGGGGGTTTGCCTGGAAATCCGGTCGAACTCGCTCACTCCGATCTCGATGCCGGCCTCCCACGCGATGGCCGGAATGTGCAGGACCGTGTTGGTCGATCCGCCCATGGCCATGTCAACACGGATCGCATTTTCAAAGGCGGCCCGGGTCATGATGCTCAAGGGCCGGATATCGGCTTTGACCAGTTCGACGATTCTGCGGCCGGATTCATAGGCCTGCTTCTTTTTTTGCGGGTCAAGGGCCAGGGTTGTGGCACAACGGGTCAGCGACATCCCCAGGGCTTCGGTTACCACGGCCATGGTGTTGGCCGTGTACAATCCAACGCAGGCCCCGGCCCCACAGACCATGTCCGGCAGCATCTGTTCGGCCTGCTCCGCGGTCATTTTGCCGGCCTTGACGCGGCCGACCATGCCAAAGCCGGCAATTGGATGGCATTTCTGGCCGGCCACGACATTGGCCTTCATGGGGCCGCCGGTAAGCATCAAGGCGGGCAGGTCGAGGCGGGCCGCGGCCATTAACATTCCCGGGGTGATCTTGTCGCAGTTGGTCACGCCGACCCATCCGTCCAGAGAGTGAGAAAGCATCATTATTTCGATGTTGTCGGCGATGTGCTCCCGGCTGGGAAGGCTCAAACGCATCTCCACGAACATGGCAATTCCGTCACAAACGCCGGGTACTCCCCATTGAAAGGGCACGCCACCGGCATCACGGATCCCCCGGCAGACCTCCCGGGTCAGCTCGTCGAGATGGATGTGGCCGGGGATCAGTGTGTTGAAACTGTTGGCCACGCCGATGAAAGGCTTGCCGGATTCAATATCCTGCCGGCAAACACCGGCCGACATGAGAAGTGCCCTGTGAGGGAGTGTCTCGACATTTTTCTTCAAAATATCCGAACGCATGATTTCTCCTTTCGATAAAGAATCAATTGCGATTGATCTCGTTCCCTGCTTAAATTTTATACCTTATTTGTTTACAGAAACGCCCTTCAATCTCGTTGAAATCGGCATCATTAAATATCTCGGCAAACCGCTTTCCTTCGGTGCTCTTTTTCTTATAAAGAATTATGCAGGCTTTTACAATCTCAAACGCCTTATCGTCGTTTAATACGCACCTCAGTTCACGCGCAAGCCTTGGATGTCTTCCCAGTTTTCCTCCGAGCAATACTCTGAAACCGTTTTCTGCAGATGTTATTGTTCCTGTCGGACAGGCCTTTATGCACTTGCCGCATTTAAGACAAAGGTCAAAATTTATAACCGGGATTTCTTTTTCTTTATCGATTGAAACAGCGCCTTCAGCACATGATCCAATGCACGATTCACAAAGTGAGCAATTTTCATCCGTTATCGCCGGCAAAACGGCTCCGATTAATCCCATATCCTTTATCTGGGGCTGAGAACAGGCATTCGGACAGTCTGAAAATGTTACCCTGAATTCATGATGAAACTTAAGATCACCCCTGACATTTTTTTTCAGAAATTCAAGCAGATCTTCTTCCTTCAAAAGCAGCTCGATTCTTTTTAATAAATCGTCTCCGCCATACGCCCGGTTCGGGCAACCGCCCGGACCAAAGCATGTATCAAGCTGATACCCCTTTATTTCAGAAGCCATTCCAGAAAGATACCGCTTTTGAGTCGCTTTTACTTCAGCAATTGTCACAACGCTTTTACCGGCTTCCGATGCCTCTTTTTCAACTCGTTCCCGAACTTTCTTTCTCACAAAAAAAGGAACTTTTTTTACCGCCTCTTCAGCGTCCTCCGTCCATTTCATACATCCTCACAAATATAGGCTGAGCTTCAATGCTTCGAATCATGATTTGAATCCGGCCGGTTGACAAAATAAATACCCGTACCAACAAGAACAAGCGCCAGCAGCAGCGAGTTTGAAATAGTCTCGTTCAGCAGCAGTCCGCCCGCAAGTACGCCAAAAATCGGCGTAAGAAAAGTAAACGAAGCGATACGTGAAACATAATAATGGCGGATGAGCCAGAACCAGACGAGATAAGTAATGAATGCAACCCAGACAGTTTGATAAGCAAGGCAAAAAGCAATAAGCGGAGTCATAAGCACGACACCCCGTTCATCCATGGCCATTGATGCTGCCGGCAGTACTGCTGCAGAAACAACGAGCTGATAAAGCAGGGTTTTACTGTGCGCAATCCTAGCGAGAGGGCCTGCCTTGACCATGACGGTAACGGCTCCCCATAAAACAGCCGCGATTGCCAGCATACCGTCACCGATCAACATTTTGTATGTCGGGAAGCTTAATGACTCTTTGAATGCGATGACAATTCCGGTAAAAGCACAGCAGAGGCCGAGTATCTGGAATTTTCTTAAATGCTCTCCGGGAATAAAAAGTATTGAACCAAGCGCAACAACAAAGGGCGACATATACAGAAAAATTACGGCTCGTGATGCGCTGGTAAAAACAAGCCCCCAGTATATGAGAATGAATTCTCCTGAAAAGAGAAGACCTGCCCCTATC
>JAHJQU010000245.1 GCA_018819005.1 Pseudomonadota bacterium
CCCACATAATAATATTGACTTCATTAATATTTGATAGTAAAATATAATAAATTGGGTTTATTCAAGATCTTATCTGAATTTTTATATTCTCATTATTATTCATCATTTTAAGGTATCTTTGAGGCGGATCAATGTCTAAGGGAATTCATAACGAGCCCTGTGCAGATAAGTCCAGTCCAAACAGATACAGCAAGTTCTTCCTCATTTCCAGCCCCCCCCATTACTCTAACTTACTGTATACACATTTTAATATTATTCTACCTTACCGACAGTCCTGCCGGGTTGGTGGTTATCCATGACGGATACTGCAAACATAAAGGATAATTTGAGCCATGAAAAGCCAAGTAAAAAATCTTATATTCACCAGCTTACGTGCACGATTAATTCTTCTCGTCCTTTTGGTTATTGTTCCGATGCTGAGTTTGATCGTTTATCATGGCATTGAAGAGAGAAGCAAGGACCGCCTTGAGGCCTTAAATGACGCAAGGAGGCTGGCGCGGAACGCATCCATGATATTATGAGAGTACTCTTGTGGAGACACGCCAGACTCTTTTCACTCTTTCTCAACTGAATCAATTCCAACAGCAAAATCCGGACGAATGTTTAAAGACCTTTGCCAATCTGCTAAAACAGACTGAAATCTACTCTGGTTTAGCTGCCATCAAGCCGAATGGAGAGGTATTTGCCTCAGCTCCCCCCTATATAAAACCGATCAATATTGCCGACCGTCCATGGTTCCAACGTCTTGTGCAAAGCCGCCGTTTTGTAGTCGGCGAATATTCAATAGGCCGTCTCACCGGCAAACCTACCGTTATTTTGGGCTATCCAGTCCTTGACCATACAGGCCGGCTAATGACTGTCTTGACTGCCGCACTTGACCTGGAGCGCCTGCAACAAATGCTTCTTAAGGTTGATCTGCCCGACGGAGCGAGCCTTACCGTTATCGACAGCAACGGCACGATCATAATCCGCTTTCCCGATCCGGAGAAATTCGTCGGTAAAAAAATGCTTGAAGAATCCATAGTCAAGACCATGTTAACCAAAAAAGAAGGGGTGATGGAGGGAAATGGCCTGGATGGGGTGCCCCGCCTTTTTGGATACACAACGGTAGGTACTGGTTTTGAGGCCATCCACGTATGCGTCAGCATCCCGGAACAAGTTGCATATGCAGATCTTAAACGACATATGATTCGCGACCTCACATTGGTGGGGCTGGTTTCGGTGCTGGCGCTTCTGGGAGCCTGGTTATTCGGGAAAATATTGATTATATCTCCGGTGAACCGGCTGATAAACGTGACGAAGCGATTGGCCGATGGAGACCTGGCCGTCCGCTCTGACCGATCCACTGACGCGAATGAGTTGGGATTATTGGCTTTTCATTTTGACCAAATGGCCGACTCGCTTCAGAGTCGCGAGCAGCAGCGCAAGTTGGCAAAAGAGGCTCTTCAGGCGAACGAAGAAAAATATCGCAGCCACTTTGAAAACATATCCGATGTTATTTTCTCATACGATCAGGAGTTCAGGATTCTCACCGTTACGCCCTCTCTGGAACGACTTTTGAGATACAAGCCGGAAGAGTTTATCGGCAAGTCTTTTGCGGAGCTGAATATTTTATCACCCGAACACCTTGAGAAGGCATTCTCCGATGCAATGCGTGCACTTACCGGCGAGCATTTAGATTCAATAATTTACGAATTCATTGCAAAGGATGGAACGATAAAGTACGGGGATGTCAGAAGTACTCCCGTACTCCGCGGAGGTCAAGTTGTGTCCGTGATTGCAGTCGCAAGAAACATCACCGACTACAAAAAGGCGAAAGATATGCTGCGTAGCACACAGTTTTCCGTGGATCAAGCAAGTGAATGTATTTCCTGGATAGATCCGGACGGGCGGTTTCTTTATGTAAACGATGCATATTGCCGTCTCCTTAATTATTCAAGGGATGAATTTCTCTCCATGTATATATTCGATGTTGCTCCCGATTATTCACGAGAAAATTGGCTTGATTACTGGAGTAACTACAAACAAAAAATGACCGTTTTTTTCGAATCTTCACGTCGTACGAAGGATGGGATACTCATACCGGTCGAAATCAATGCCAATTACCTGGCATACGAAGACAAGGAGTTTATTGTAAGCTTTGTCCGGGATATCAGTCAGCGGAAACTGTCTGAAGAACGACTCAAACGGCAATTCGACCGCCTGGCTGCCCTGCGAGCCATAGACATGGCCATTACCTCCAGCTTCGACATACGCGTTACCTTCAGCATCTTCCTGGAACAGGTCGTTGCCTGTTTAGGTGTTGATGCGGCAGACATCCTGATTCTTAATACACAAATGTATAATAGACTGACATTTGTTGCCGGGCGCGGCTTTCGAACAGATGCCCTTCGACACACGAATTTAAAATTAGGCGCCGGATATGCGGGCATGGTTGCCCAGGAAAGAAAGACCATCTGCATTCACGATCTGCAAAAAGAACCGCAGGATTTATTAAAAAAATCCCCTCAATTCAGTAATGAAGACTTTGTTACTTACCACGCCGTACCTCTTATCGCAAAAGGACACGTCAAAGGCGTACTGGAGATCTTCAACCGCACCTCCTTCGAACATAACCAGGACTGGCTGGATTTTTTGGAGGCCCTCGCCCAGCAAGCGGCTATTGCTATAGATAACGTTAAGCTTTTCGATGATCTCCAGAAGTCCAACATTGACCTGCTTCAGGCCTATGACAACACGCTGGAAGGATGGTCTAACGCTCTGGATCTGCGCGATAAGGAGACCGAGGGCCATAGTCAACGTGTCACGGAGATGACTTTGCGATTGGCCGGTAAAATGGGCATTAGAGACAGCGAACTGATGCATGTGCGAAGAGGTGCTCTGCTCCACGACATCGGCAAGATGGGCATTCCGGACAAGATCCTTCTCAAACCTGGTGCCCTGAATGACGAAGAATGGAAAATCATGAGAAAACATCCGGTCTATGCTTATGAACTCCTCTACCCCATTTCTTATCTGAGGCCGGCACTGGAAATTCCATACAGTCACCATGAGAAATGGGACGGCACAGGCTACCCGAGCGGACTAAAGGCAGAATACATTCCACTTGCAGCAAGGATCTTTGCAATTGTCGACGTCTGGGATGCGCTGCGTTCAGAGCGCCCATACCGCCCTGCATGGCCGGAAGAGAAAACCATAAAACACATCCGGGAGCAGTCCGGTACGCATTTTGACCCGAAGGTGGTGGCGGCATTCCTGGAACTTATAAATGAATTAAAGCCGGAGTGACCTGTCACCGTGAGTGCACCACATATTGAGTTATAGTTCTACCGCTTTCATGCGTGCTTCTATTGGAAATAAATGACGATCGTCTTTATCAGGACTTTAAACATTCCTGGAATGAATATATTAAGGCATAATGCACTGTGTCAAACAACTCTTATTCCATTCAAAATACACCTCTTCAAATCGCATCTTCCGGATCTCCCGTTGAATTTCTGTCCGTCTCATCTCATCTGTCATCTCCATAGGTGACCTATATTAACCGCACAGTTTATGTGCTTCTGACAGTGTCCTCTCCGGACAGTTGCAAGGCCGGCATGTTTGGTTTATACTACCTGATACGTGATGTTATGTATTCCGCCGTGTAAATCGTGGCTTCCTGAAAGCCCCAGCACTTATAGGCTGGAATATCGGTAAAATGGCGTGTTTTTCTACCGCCCAGCAATATGGAAAACGCAACTGTACCCGATAATGAAATAGGGAATGAAATATATTTTGATCTGATATATAATAATTATTGGAACATGTTCCTATTACACGGAAATGCCCCGTATTTAAAGGGAACATTTTTATGACTCCCGCTATAGAGGAAGCATGCCAAAAGAAAAAATTCTGGTGGTGGATGACGAAGAAGATATCTCTGAACTCGTCAGGTATAACCTTACATCTGAGGGATATGATGTCATTTGCGCAGGATCGGGTGAAGAAGCGGTCAGGCTTGCAGGATCAAACCCGTTTGATCTTGTGGTTCTGGATCTCATGCTTCCGGGAATCAATGGCATTGATGTTGCCAGAAAGCTCAGAGCAGATCAGAAAACACGCAATATTCCAATCATCATGCTCACTGCCAGAAGCGAAGAAGCGGATATTGTCAAAGGCCTTGAACTTGCCGATGATTATATCACCAAGCCTTTCAGCCCCAAAATACTTTGCGCAAGGGTAAACGCTCTTTTTCGGCGCAAAGGAGAAGATTCTGAAAATGAGTTGATATACAGGGGCGAAATTATCATTTATCCAGGGCGGCGCAGGATTGAGGTATGCGGTGAACCGGTCGAGCTCTCCTTTTCGGAATTTCAAATTCTCGTGGTATTGAGCAAACGTCCGGGCTGGGTCTTTACCCGTTCTCATATAGTGGATGAGGTCAGGGGCGACAATTATCCCGTAACCGAGC